>DATMMJ010000171.1:0-4308 GCA_035569795.1 Puia sp.
TAGGAGGGCGAAGTTTTTTTAGCAAACTGGAAAGGTGATATTGGATATTTTCAGGGAGCCAGGCAATACAACCGATGTCTGCTGTCAGAACATTAAATTCCCAAATCTAAACAATGAACACTCCACAAAATAATTTCAGAGAGGCAAAAGAATTGTGCACCATTCAGGTGGATATCTTTAAGCAAGAGCGTGCGGACGGAGCGATCATTTTGCAGTCGACCATCCCACTAGAAAAACACCCCTACAGGCTCACAGAAAGATTAAGGTACTGGGCAACGGTTACACCGGAAAGGGTTTTTTTGGGCAGGAAAAATGCGGCAGGGACATGGGAGACGCTCAAGTACGGGGAAACATTGTCCAAAATAAATAGCATTGCCCAGGCATTGACCCATACAAAAGCTTCTCCCGCACAGCCACTTTTAGTACTCAGTGAAAACTCGATAGAGCATTGCCTTGTGGGATTGGCGGCAATGCATATAGGTATTCCTTATTCTGCTGTCTCACCGGCGTATTCGTTGCGCTCGGCCGATTTCGATAGATTGAAGCATGTTATCAATTTGCTTACACCGGGTTTGATTTTTGTCCAAGACGGGAAGAAATATGAAAAGGCTTTGTCAGCTGTCAGTAAGGGGATTGAAGTGGTTTCAGTAACAAATCAGCCTGAAAATTTTCCAGTGACGATGTTTAAAGATTTATTGCCTACTGCGGTAACTGGGGAGGTGGAAAATGCCTATCATGCCATTCAGCCACATACAATCGCCAAAATATTATTTACCTCCGGGTCTAGCGGATTTCCAAAAGGCGTTATCAATACGCATGAAAACATCAGTACCAATTGGCAGCAGATCACACAAACATTTCCCTTTGTAAAAGAAGAAGGATTAGAGTTTATTGACTGGCTGCCTTGGAACCATACTTTTGGTGGCAATCATAATTTAGGATTGGCAATGTACAATGGGGGATCATTTTATATTGATGATGGTAACCCTACCGCCCAGGGCATTGAAACTACTGTGTCAAATCTAAAACAAAGAAATCCAACCATATATTTTAATGTGCCAAAAGGCTTTGAAGATTTAATCCCATATTTTAAAAACGATGAGCAATTGCGCAGGCAATTCTTCAGTAATTTGAAAATGTTGTTTTATGCAGGCGCCGCAATACCTCAGCATGTGTGGGATGGCTGGGAATCATTAGCAACTGAGACAATTGGGAAAAAAATAATGATAGGTGCGGGTTTAGGATCTACGGAGACTTGCCCTACCACATTACTCAGTAGTGAGCCGGGTGTCTTCGCAAGTCTGCTGGGAGTACCTGTACCTGGTTTGGAATTAAAGCTGGTTTCAGTTGGAGATAAATTAGAAGCAAGGTACCGCGGTAAAAATGTATTTCCAGGATATTGGCGCCAAGGGGAGTTGACGGCAAAAGCTTTTGATGAAGAAGGCTTTTATTGTTCAGGCGATGCCTTGAAATTTGTGGATGAAACAGACGCCAACAGGGGGATGATTTTCGATGGAAGGGTTTCTGAAGACTTTAAATTGAATACAGGCACCTGGGTAAGGGTAGGAAACCTGAGGTCTCAATTGATTATTGCGGGACAAGGATTAATTCAGGATGCAGTAATAACAGGCCATGATAAGGCCTTTATCGGCGCTATTATTTTCCCCGGCCTGGATTATTGCAAACGCATTACCGGTCTAGGAAAGGATGCTACGATAATTGAAATAATTCAGCACCAAGCGCTTTCAGATCGATTAATGGATGTTTTACATGAAATTGCGATTAAAAGTAAGGGAAGTGCATCACTTATCAGAAGGGCCGTGTTTGCGGATTTTCTTTTGAACATTTTGAAAGGCGAAATAACTGATAAAGGTTCGGTCAACCAAAGAGTAGTCATCCAAAATCATCCGGAACTGATCCGGAAAATTTATTTAAAGGGCCTTGATAACAGCGTAATTGAAATCAAAAACGATTTATGAAGCTAACATTAAAGGGTTTTGAAAACCCGTGGAGTAAACAGCCCAATAGATTTCAGGTATTATGCCTTTTCAAATTGCATGAGGATGGATTTTAGAAAAAAGCCCTTGCTCGAACGATGATTAATCGAAGTTTCGGTTTGAACCACAATGTCACGATCATCAAAAACATAAAGAGCAGCCCAGTACCTATGCAAAGAAATGCAGATTTTTTTTAGTCCAAATAAACAATACATGAACGCTTATATAATAGATGGAGTGCGCACACCCATTGGAAACTTTGGCGGCTCGTTATCAACTCTAAGAGGCGATGATTTGGCGGCCTTGGTGATTAAAACATTAATGCTGAGAAATGCTGTTGTTCCTAAAGAATTGGTAGATGATGTAATACTCGGATGCGTGAATCAGGCCGGTGATGACAACCGGAATGTGGCAAGGATGGCCCTATTACTGGCTGGCCTGCCCTTTACGGTTCCGGGAGAAACAGTGAACCGTCTCTGCGCATCGGGGATGAGCGCAATTATACACGCTGCAAGAGCAATACATTCTAAAGATGGCGAAATCTTTATTGCGGGCGGCATAGAGCATATGACAAGGGGCCCATGGGTAATTTCCAAGAGCGGTAAACCATTTGGCACAGATGCACAAATGTTCGACAGCAGCTTTGGATGGCGTTTTATAAATCCCAAAATGCAGAGCGCCTATGGTACTGACGCGATGGGTGTGACAGCGGAAAACCTTGCTCAAATATATTCGATCAGCAGGGAAGAGCAGGATCGGTTTGCTTACCATTCTCAAATGAAAGCGGCTAAAGCCACAGAAAGTGGGCGCTTTACCAAAGAAATTATTCCAGTTGAAATACCTGCTGAAAAAGGAGAAACATTTCTATTTGAGTATGATGAATTCCCAAAACCATCAACAACTTTGGAAGGGCTATCAAAGTTAAAGCCTTCCTTTAAAAAAGAAAACGGGACAGTAACAGCTGGTAATGCATCGGGAATTAATGATGGCGCGGCTGCATTATTAATTGTTTCAGAAAATACAATCAAAAAATTTGGTTTAATTCCCAAGGCAAAAATTGTAAGCAGCGCTGTGGTCGGTTGTGAACCAAGAATTATGGGTATCGGCCCGGTGGAAGCAACCAAAAGAGCTCTGGCAAAAGCAAAATTGACAATATCCGAAATGGATATTATAGAGATGAATGAAGCCTTTGCAGCCCAAAGCATTGCATGTATTCGTTTATTGGGCCTAAAAGAAAACGACGCACGGATTAACCCCAATGGCGGAGCGATTGCACTCGGTCATCCGCTGGGAATGAGTGGGGCAAGGATATCATACAGTGCAGCATTGGAATTACAAAAGCAAAATAAACGGTATGCGCTGGCCACGATGTGCGTGGGTGTAGGCCAGGGGTACGCTGTAGTCTTGGAGAATACACATGCGGGCCGACAATAATCTCGGTGAATTGAATAACTTAATGAAAAAATCAATGGGAATAATAAATCTGAATAAGTTGATTTTTAATGGCTTAGATCGAAGCAAGTCGATCGCGGGAAGCGCTATTTTAATTATTCAGTCTTGTTGTCAATTCA
Source organism: Puia sp. (assembly GCA_035569795.1). GTDB lineage: Bacteria > Bacteroidota > Bacteroidia > Chitinophagales > Chitinophagaceae > Puia. The sequence continues at coordinate 3,569 of DATMMJ010000171.1, forward strand.
TCCAAAAAACCATCATATTTTTTTAATATCCGGTTAAACGGCCTATACTGCTCGTCAGCATTATAGGGAGTGCCGTTTTTTCCAGAACATTCAGAAACAAATTTTACACGGTAAACCAGTGGGGATTCCGAAGTTTGTTTAACTATCAGCCTAATTCGGATCGTGTTTGATTTGAAGGACATCCCTAACCAAGCGGTACGTAAGTATCCGGCTCTTTCATCACTGTTTTCAAGCACATCAAATTTTTCAAGAACGGTGCCTACAATTTCCTTCCAGGCCTCCTCTTTTGTCTTGTTTGAGTTTACATTTACCTGGACTTCTGTGTTGGCTACGTTGGATTCAATTGAAGAAGTGAATGATTCATCTTCCTGTAGTTGGATATAGTCGCTTTTTGGCGGATCGGCCATGCCTTTTTTATTGCAATAATTGCGGGTTTCCTGGATATAGCCCTCCTGTTTGACCTCAACAGTTACGCAAGCATTTTTCTCTACCTTGATCTGCACTTTGCCGGTGCCCATTTGAATGCCGTCTACATAAATGCGGGCAGTTTGAGGAGATGTGGTAATGGTTACTCTATCGGAGGCCAGCGTATTATAAAGAAATAAGAATAAAAAAGCACAAAGAATGACAGTCGGTTTTTGTTGCTGAATTGTAATCATTTCTTTAGAGATTAATGTTTATTAGGGTTTGAGATAGGTAATTTGAAATACGATTCTCCAAGGGTAGTATAAATTTAAGGG
>DATMMJ010000172.1:0-2929 GCA_035569795.1 Puia sp.
TATACCGCTCATTATTTGTGATCAACCCCATATTATAGTTATCCCAAACTTCGTCTACTTCTCCTTTTGCATTACCAAGCAATTCTTCTTTCGTATCGGGTATAATGAGGTCATTAATATTAAATGAGAGACCACCCCGGAAAGCCATCCTGAATCCGAGTTGCTTGATGTCATCCAGAAATTTCGCTGTCTTAGGAACATTGGTCCATTTGATAATGTCGCCAATAATTTCACGCAGTGATTTCTTTGTAAGCAATGCATTTACAAAACCCACTTCGGCCGGAACATGCTGATTGAACAGCACGCGGCCAACAGTCGTCTCTATTAATTTCTTTTCTAAGTCGCCGTTGCTCTTTCTGACGTTGGCTTTCACTTTCACATACGCATGCAAATCCACAATGCCTTCATTGTAAGCAATAATCACTTCCTCAGAGCTATAAAATGATTTTCCTTCACCGCGAACTTTTTCTTTATCTGTAGATTTTTTGCCTTTGGTAATATAATAGAGTCCAAGCACCATGTCCTGTGAAGGAAGAGTGATTGGTGTGCCATTTTGTGGATTCAAAATATTATGAGAGGACAACATCAAAAGTTGCGCTTCAAGAACCGCAGCAGCACTCAAGGGAACGTGAACCGCCATCTGATCGCCGTCAAAATCGGCGTTGAACGCGGTGGTAACCAACGGATGCAGTTGAATTGCTTTGCCTTCAATCAATTTTGGCTGGAAAGCTTGTATCGACAGCCTGTGTAGTGTTGGTGCCCGGTTTAGCATCACCGGGTGGCCTTTCAAAATATTCTCCAGAATATCCCAAACGATCGCTTCTTTCTTATCAACTAATTTTCTTGCACTCTTTACCGTTTTCACAATCCCTCTTTCAATAAGCTTGCGGATGATAAATGGCTTGAACAATTCGGCAGCCATATCTTTAGGTAAGCCGCACTCATGAATCTTTAATTCGGGACCTACCACAATTACAGAACGGCCAGAGTAGTCAACGCGTTTGCCCAGCAGGTTTTGGCGGAAACGGCCTTGCTTTCCTTTAAGGACATCGCTTAATGATTTGAGTGCACGGCCGCCTTCTGCTTTTACAGCATTTGACTTGCGCGAGTTGTCAAACAAGCTATCAATAGCTTCCTGCAGCATCCTTTTTTCATTGCGAAGGATTACCTCAGGTGCCTTGATTTCCAATAACCTTTTTAAGCGATTATTTCGGATGATCACACGGCGATAAAGATCGTTCAAATCCGATGAAGCAAAACGTCCGCCATCCAGTGGTACTAAGGGCCGCAGTTCAGGTGGAATGACCGGAATATATTGCATAACCATCCACTCCGGACGGTTAGTAATCCGCGTATTGGCATCGCGAAAACTTTCAACCACGCTCAAACGCTTCAGGGCATCCGCTTTGCGTTGCTGAGAGGTTTCGTTTGCAGCAGCTGCCCGAAGATCAAATGACAACTGGTCAAGATCAATCCTTTCCAGCAATCCATGAACTGCTTCAGCGCCCATTTTCGCTATGAATTTATTCGGATCTTCATCAGGCAGGTATTGATTATCTTTTGGCAGCGTATCCAATATTTCCAAATATTCTTCCTCCGTTAAAAGATCGCCATAGTTCTGGCCCTTATCGACCCGAACACCAGACTGGATCACCACGTATCTTTCATAATACACAATGGTCTCCAGTTTTTTGGAGCTCATGCCTAACAAGTAACCAATTTTATTTGGAAGACTTTTGAAATACCAGATGTGTACAACAGGCACCACCAGTTTAATGTGGCCCATGCGCTCGCGGCGGACTTTTTTCTCCGTTACCTCGACGCCACAACGGTCACACACGATGCCTTTATAGCGAATTCTCTTGTACTTGCCGCAGGCACATTCATAATCCTTTACCGGGCCAAAAATGCGCTCGCAGAACAAGCCGTCTCTTTCAGGCTTGTAGGTACGATAGTTAATCGTTTCAGGCTTCAAAACTTCCCCATAAGACCTTTCCAAAATGGAATCGGGTGAAGCCAATCCAATAGTGATTTTTGAGAAAGAGGCTCTGGGACGATTTTCTTTTTTAATAGCCATATTGCAAAATGTAGTTTTATATGTTCTGGCACCAGCGTTCAAACAATAGATTACCCTCCGCTGCGTAGTACATTTCTAACGGAATTAACTTTATTGAGCATCAATGTTTTAGCGCTGAAATACCTGGTAAAATTGCCAACTTGCCTAAATTAAGGAGTGCAAAGGTAAATATTAAACAGTAAATAACCATAAAAGGTTTTTGTAAAAATACCCGCTTTCCATACCTTCCCGCAGCACCCGGGATTTTAGTGCGCTCCATGCTCCTACTGTCCCCCGGCCAAGATAAGTATCCAGGACTTTACTCAAGCATTTTTTCTCAAAAAATTCTCATGAATGATATCTTGCACGGGCACATTGCGGATCTTACTTTCCAGCCAGGAAATAATATCCAGATATGCAAAAGCCCTGGTAGCCGAAGGGTCTTTTTCAAGTTTCTTTAATTTTTCAAGCAGGATTTCAAATTCCGGTTTCAATTCTTTAGGGGTCAGGCGGAAGGACCGGCGCAAGAAATTGAATATCTCTTCTTCCACTACGCCCAGGTTTTCCATTTTTGACATGAACCGGTAAACCGATTTGATAAGATACTCCAGCAACTGATCATTGCCCAGTTCATAATGCGCAATCAAATGCAGCAACCGCGAGTAACATTGAAGGTCTGTCCTCAAATCCACTTTCCAGTTTATGATTTTGTGTAGATAATCAACCGTTGATTCATAATCGCCGCTACCAAAAAAAAGCGAAGCAATCTTGTAATAAAAGACCAGCACGCGGTGGCGGTCAATGTATAACTGATACTGGTCTAATTTTTCTATTATCCCTGGAACCAACTTTAATCCAGCAGTGAATGTGCCT
>DATMMJ010000173.1:0-2686 GCA_035569795.1 Puia sp.
ATGATGGCAAAAGACAGCGTGAAAAGAAGAATTGAAGGAGAAACAGGGATGAGCTTTACGGAATTCAGTTACCAATTGGTGCAGGGCTATGATTTTTACTGGCTCTTTAAAAACAAGAATTGCAAACTGCAAATGGGCGGAAGTGACCAGTGGGGAAACATCACGACCGGGGCAGAATTGATCCGTCGAAAAACGGGCAGTGAAGCGTTTGCATTTACTTGCCCCTTAATAACAAAGGCAGACGGAGGCAAATTCGGAAAAACAGAAAAAGGAAATATCTGGCTCGATGCAGGCAAGACCTCACCTTACCAATTCTATCAATTCTGGTTAAACGCAAGTGATCTGGATGCACAAAAATGGATTAAGATATTTACTTTTCTAAATAAAAACGAAATTGATTCATTAATTGCCAACCATAAACAAAACCTTGCTGCAAGGGAGTTACAGAAAGCCCTGGCAAAAGAGATCACGATTTTCGTTCATGGAGAAGATGAATACTTCCATGCGATAAAAACAACGGAAAAATTATTTGCCAACCAGTCGTTGCCCGCTGAATCATTGAGCGAACACGACATTAAAAACCTGGAAGGGGTTGTGCAATTTGAATACTCCTTGGAAAGGATCAGTTCTGGGATTGATGTAGTGAGTTTTCTTGCAGAAACAAATATTTTCCCGAGCAAAGGAGAAGCAAGAAAAACTATTCAAGGAGGCGGGGTAACTATCAACAGAAAAAAAGTAGACAATTTGCAATTGTCAGTGGACAAGTCCCTGTTGCTGCATGAGAAATACTTACTTGTTCAAAAAGGCAAGAAAAATTATTATCTGGTAACTATAGTTTAAACATTAAATACGGGAGTATTATTTGGGCACTCTGACAGGTGCCAATCGTTTTTTCGGCCTTCTCATTCCACATCCACCTGTTTGCTAATCAATGCTCCTTCGCTCGCTTCCATCAAAAATTTTCTTTCGTCGATAATATAGCCATTGCCTTTTTCACAAAAATGCACCTTCAGGTTCTCAATGCTTATCGGGTTGCCGTCCGGGATATCGGCGATGTTGGAATGAAGGATATTTTGCCCATCAATGATTATGACCAGCCCGCTGCCTATTGCTTCCATTTTGTTGCCTTCGGTTACCAGCATGCCTGTGTCCTCGCTCAATCCAATGCCAATACAAGATGGATTAGTGGCAACCGCCTGCGCCAGGCGGTTGAACCTACCCCGCTTTTCAAAATGCGAATCAATGATCACGTTATCGATAAAGCCCAGGCCAGTGGCGATTTTCACTTCACCCTTTAGGTGCGCTCGCACCGCACTGCCTTCGTAAATCATGGTGTTGCTCATAGCCATTGCACCTGCCGATGTGCCTGCGATTACAAAATCTTGGCTTTGGTAACGCTCGTGGAGAATTTTCAAAAACACTGTTCCTCCAAATGTGGCGCTGAGTCTCATCTGGTTGCCACCGCTGAACATAACAGCGTTGCATACCCGAAGGCGATCAAGGTAATCTTCCTGCATTGCATCTTCCCTGTTGCGGATGTGCATAAGTCCAATGTTGGTGCAGCCGATTTTCCCAAAAGCATCCAAATAATTGTTGCCTACTTCATAAGGAATGGTAGATGCAGTAGTAATTACTTCAATCTGCGAGAGCGGTCCTCCGGCCTCTTCCACAATACGGCGCAATATGCCCAGTTCAAAAAAATTCAGATTGCTTTTGTGCACTTCGCCATTTTCAGAGGAGCCTTTATCTTCCGCGCCACCGATTGCAATCAATTTCCCCACAGGTAAAGACATTCGATTCAACGTTTAGTATCAAACAAAAATAACGGAAATGCGCAACAAGAATTGTCTTGACATACTTTTTATGTTCCGATTGAGAGTTATACTTACATGCTAAGCTCGCCACAAAATTGCTATCGCCAGGCCTTACAGATGTTCGGTCCCGATCGATTTATCAACCCACAGATTTTTCGTGCAATAAAAAACGATTATGCCAATAGCGATTAATACTAATCCAAACCATACCACCTTTCCCGTTGAATAAAAAACAAACAGCCAGGTAAGAACAGAAAAAATAATTGGTAAGGGGTATAGCCACATTTTGAACGGAAGGTTTTTCGTGCCATTTCTTTTTCTTAATTGTACCACCCCTACCGCTTGAGCAACAAACTGCACTAATATGCGCATGGCAAGGATTGCGCTGATAACATCTCCAAGCTTGAATAATAAACTAAAAACAAAACCAATGCCGCCAATAAATAATAATGATACGTATGGGAAGTCTTTTGTGGGGTGGAGTTTCGCGAACGCTGGGAAAAATCTTCCGTCTGCCGCCGCTGCGTAAGGCACTCTGGAATAACCCAGCAGCACGGCAAACAAGGATGCAAATGCAATCCACATCACCAGCAAAGTGGCTACCACTGCAGCTTTTGTGCCGTATATTTTTTCCATGAACGTGCTTACTATAAAATCTGATTGCATTGCTTCCTGCCAGGGAACTACTCCAATGATGCTAACGTTCATGCACAGGTACAAAAGGGCTACCCCAAAAATGGAAAGAAAGATACTTCGCGGTATATTGCGCTGCGGGTTTATTATCTCACCACCCAAATGGCAAACATTGTAGTAGCCAAGATAACTGTAAACGGTCTTCACAGATGCTTTGCCAACAAGCACCATAAAAGCAA
>DATMMJ010000174.1:0-17207 GCA_035569795.1 Puia sp.
CAATCATAAAAAAATGAAGTTAGTACTTGATAAAAACGGATGGAACTTTACCCTGGAGCTTCCACACGCCTGAATTAATGGATTAAGGATACCAGCCGCAGGAGGCCACCTTGAATATCATTAAGAATTTTTTTCAGCACCCGGGAACGATATTAAAACTTTTGCGATGGTATCTTGACAGACCATATACTTCGATCGCCTCGCAATGTTCCCTGGTGCCATAGCCTTTATTGGTATTCCATTTATAAATGGGGAACTCGTCGTGCAACTCCTTCATATAATCATCGCGATACGTTTTTGCAAGAATGCTTGCTGCAGCGATGGAAGCATAAATCGAATCTCCCTGCACAATGCACTCGTGGGGTAATTGTTTATATTTTGAAAAACGGTTTCCATCAATCAATAAAAACCCAGGGGGAATCCTTAATTTTTCAATTGCAAGATGCATTGCCTTGAAAGAGGCATTGAGAATATTGATCCGGTCAATCTCTTCATGGTCAACGGATGCGACACTGGAGTCTATAGCAGCCTGTTCAATATATATCCTCAACAGATACCTATCCTGTTCCTTCACCTGTTTAGAATCATTGAGCAGGGGATGAAAAAAATCTTTTGGTAAAATGACGGCTGCTGCAAACACCGGGCCCGCGTAACAACCGCGTCCCGCCTCATCGCATCCGGCTTCTAGTAGTATTGATTGATGGCCTGTTTTAAGCAATGCAAAATGTTTGCCCCAAAAATACATCTTGCTGCCTTTGGAAACCGCAGTTGTGCAGAAATAAATGCAAGCGGCCACTACCTATACATTTTGATGTAGTTTCGCAGGTGAAATAAAAGTCTATGCATTTAATAGAATATATCAAGCAACCCTGGCCCTGGTATGTTGCGGGTCCGATAATTGGACTGACTGTTCCGCTCTTGCTATTAACCGGAAACAAGCGGTTGGGTGTTTCTTCCTCGTTGCGGCATATTTGTGCTGCCTGCTTTCCGGCAGACATTTCTTTTTTTAAATACGATTGGAAAAATGAGGCGTGGAATTTATTTTTTGTAGCTGGGATTTTTTTAGGTGGGTTTGTCGCGATCACGCTGTTAAAAAATCCCTCCCCTATCGAGATAAGCCCAAAATTAGTGCGTGCATTGCAGAAGTTGGGTGTACAGGATTATAGTTCTTTAATGCCTACGGATATTTTCAACTGGCACGCACTTTTTACTCCGAAAGGACTGATGCTTACAGTATTTGGCGGATTTTTGGTTGGATTTGGGACACGCTATGCCGGAGGATGCACCTCTGGGCATGCCATCATGGGGCTATCGACTTTGCAATGGCCCTCATTAGTCGCAACTATATGTTTTATGACAGGCGGATTTGTAATGAGTAATTTAATTCTCCCCTTTATTTTAAAGCTTTGATTATGGAAACGACGGCAATGGAAAACTTGGGCGTAAAGGAAACTAATATGGATTTTGAAGTGCGCTCACTCGATGCACTGTGTATTAACCAATCCGAGTTGCGACATCCGTGGTATCACAACATAAAATATTTCTTGATAGGCATTGTATTCGGGATAATTTTAGTGAAGGCAGAAATTATTTCCTGGTTCCGCATTCAGGAAATGTTTCGTCTGGAGAGCTTTCACATGTATGGCGTCATCGGCTCTGCAGTTGTTGTGGGCATTATCTCGGTATGGGGGATTAAAAAATTCAACTTAAAAACCATTTACGGCGAGCCAATTAGATTTCACCCAAAAAAATTCAGTACCGGACAGGTCTACGGTGGCCTCGTGTTTGGATTTGGCTGGGCAATGACAGGTGCATGCCCGGGTCCTTTGTTCGCTGAGATCGGGGCAGGCTTCCCTGTGGTGATGGTAACATTACTGAGCGCGGTTGCGGGCACCTGGGTTTATGGTCTCGTCAGAGAAAATTTGCCGCACTAAAACATGATTTGGGATTTCAATTTTTCTTCTTAACTTTTCCGGGCAAAGAAAAAGAGTATACTAACTGATTGGATTTTTCGGCTTAAGGGTGTTCTCCAACACTCACAAAAAAAAGGCTTCAATAATTGATTTGCGCATCTTAAGTAAATTATGGAAATCTTACTATAGCATCAGGCATAAAAGCGAATAAGTGAATAGCTTATCAAACGGGTGTTTATACCTCAAACCTTGTACCGTTCACGTCTCAAACCGAGCACACTAATATTTCTTCATAACAAAAAAACCTATGTATGCAAACTAATGATTCTTTCCACCCAACCGATCGTCGAGAGTTTCTCGGAACAGTAGCGGGCAGCGCAGCAGCACTTAGCCTAAGCACTTTGCTTGCTCCTTTCAGCGCTGCGGCTGAAAAAAAATTTACTCAGCATGCAGAAGACGCAGACGCGTGGTTCGCTAAAATAAAAGGCAAGCACCGTATTGTGTTTGATTGTACAGAGCCTCAACAGATTTTCCCGTTCGTCTGGCCCAAAGTTTTCTTACTAACCAATGCCGCCACGGGATCACCGGAAAAAGATTGCAGCGTGGTGGTCATCCTGCGGCACAATACTATTGGTTATGCCATGCAGGACAACCTGTGGGCAAAATACAAATTTGCGGATCTGTTCAAAATAGGTGATGTCGGCCCAGCCTTCCGAGCTGCCGATGCTGCGACGGCGACGGCTACACGAAATCCTTTTTGGAACACCAAGCCTGGCGATTTTATGATGCCCGTTTTTGGTGAACTACCTATTGGTATTAAAGACCTTCAGGCAAGTGGCGTAATGTTCTGCGCATGCGATGCAGCACTAACTGTATATTCCGGGATGGTTGCCATGCAGACGAATGGAAACGCCGCGGATATAAAAAAAGAATGGGTAGAGGGCCTGATACCAGGCGTCCAGGTTGTGCCTTCCGGCGTATGGGCTGTTGGCCGCGCGCAGGAACATGGCTGCGCTTATTGCTTTGTTGCCTGATCCAATTTGACAGGTACGTGGGATTTTTCTCCATAAACTATAATCAATACAGGTTACGAGTAATTGAGCCTGTATTGATTTTTATCTTTTAATAAAAGGCATATCTTGTTTTCATGAAGCGTGCATTTTCTTCCCGCCTTGTTATTTTAATTATAGCTATATCCCTTGTTATTGTCTCGGACAGGATTTTTTCAAAACGATTTCGTAACCCGAAACTAAGCCCATCCGTATCAAAAGAAAATCCTTGGATTGCTCCTGATACGAGCTCGATCCCAAAAACCTTGGAAGGATCATTGATTCGTTACGGAAGGCAATTGATTGCCAACACTGCTTTTTATCTCGGCCCTAAAGGAGTGGTTTCTCACTCAACCAATGGGATGAATTGCCAGAACTGCCACTTGAATGCAGGCACAAAACCATGGGGAAATAATTATGGCGGCGTGTTTTCCACCTATCCAAAATTCCGGGAGCGCCGCGGCGCAGTGGAAAGCGTTTTTCAAAGAGTAAACGATTGCTTGGAAAGAAGTCTGAATGGGAAACCCCTTGACAGCAACAGTCACGAGATGCTTGCCCTCCTCGCTTATATGAAATGGCTTGGCAACGCAGTGCCGAAAGGTCAAAAGCCAAAAGGTTCAGGTATACGACAACTGGTCTTTATGAACCGCGCTGCTGAGCCCGAAAAGGGAAAACCCGTGTATGAAAAAAACTGCGTGCGTTGTCATGGTCTGGACGGCCAGGGAAAAAAGAATCCGGACAGCATCACCTATTTATACCCTCCGCTTTGGGGCGAGCATTCTTATAACACGGGCGCTGGCCTTTACAGGTTGTCACGGATTGCAGGATACGTGAAAGACAATATGCCTTTTGGTGTAACCAACTCTAGTGCACTGCTCACTGACGAGGAGGCCTGGGATGTTGCTGCATTCATCAATTCCCAAGCCAGACCAAAAAAAGATATAACCAAAGACTGGCCCAATATCTCACTAAAACCTTTTGATCATCCTTTTGCTCCTTACACAGACAGCTTTTCAGAATTACAACACAAGTATGGGCCCTTTTCTTCCATACAAAAGGCAAAAGAAAATTCGAAAGTGAAAAAATCTTCCTGAATTTTTATTTTCTCATTTCCCCTGGCCTCATTTCTGAAATTATTCTTCCCTGCGCTACCTTTGCGGGCGTTATGCAAAAACCATTTTTGCCAAAACCTTCGAGTGCGGTCGCCAAATGGCTTATGATAGGCGTGGTGATGCTGCTGGTGCAGGTTATCCTCGGGGGAATCACACGGCTGACAGGTTCGGGGTTATCTATTACAGAATGGAACGTGGGGACGGGCACCATCCCTCCGCTCAACCCACAGCAATGGATAACCGAATTTGATAAATATAAGCAGACCCAGCAATTTCAGTTGCTTCATGGCGATTTTAGTTTGCATGATTTTAAATTTATTTATTTCTGGGAATGGGTGCACCGGTTCTGGGCACGGATGGTGGGCTTTGTGTTCATTCTCGGTTTTGTATATCTTCTCTTCAGTAGAAAAATGAAACCCGAGATGATAAAACCCCTGCTTATCCTTTTTTTGCTCGGCGCGCTCCAGGCAGTAGTTGGATGGATAATGGTCGTGAGCGGGTTAACGGGTGATGCCATTTATGTGAATCCCACGAAACTTGCCGTGCATTTTGTGCTGGCACTGGGACTGGTATGTTATGCGCTCTGGTTTGCACTACAACTACTGGTTCCTCAAAGAGAAATTGTGCATAGCAATAATCTCAGAAAATGGACTTGGGTAATCATTGGAATCTTATTTTTTCAATTGCTTTTTGGTGCATTGATGGCGGGTCATAGGAGTGCAAATGCTGCGCCGACATGGCCCACTATTAATGGCGATTGGGTACCAGATTCTTTGTTCGCCCAATCCCCCTGGCCCATGAATTTTATTGATAATAAAATCACCATTCATTTTGTGCACCGCTTGCTTGCGTATATGCTTTTTATATTCACCCTTATCTGGTCCCTGCAGGCGTACAGGATCACGGCAGCAAAAAACCACTTTCGCAAATCGAGGTGGCTTCCCCTTTTTATGATATGCATTCAAATCACCCTTGGGATCTTTACAGTCCTTACCAGTACCAAGATCATTGCTAACCATTGGGGAGCTTTTGAATGGCTGGCTGAGCTGCACCAGATAACCGGTATGCTCTTTTTGACGTGTATGTTGTATATGCTGTATTTAATAAAGCCCTTAAAAATTTAGGGTGGATCGCTTTTGGGGCAAGTGACGACCGGACCAAGCTATCGCAATATATTCCAGGGAGAAAAAAAGCTACAAAAGACCTTTGAGTATTTCAAAATATACCTTTCTTTCGGCCTCAGGGACTAAAGGCTCATCGCTCCAAAAATAGTACACTAACATCCATCCCCTCCACGTTATCTATTGGTAAAGATTTAGATTACATTCGTATAGCATTTTCGTAACCTCATGATGAAATATGTAAGGCCCGTTTACTACTCTTTTCCCGTACAACTGGTGCTGCTGCATTTTAAAAAATTCCAGGTGCTCTTAGTGTTCTGGTTTATTTTATTCAGCACACTCAACGGCGGTTTTATGCGCTCCTTCGGTGCGGACGCGCTGTTTTTTTCACCTGAATATCTGGGCCAGGTAAATGCGATAAGCGCCGCTATCGTGGGTGTAGCAACAGGTGTGTTCATCATGAGCTGGAATATCACGACCTTCATCTTGTTCAGCCGGCATTTTAAATTCTTAGCAACTACGACAAAACCTTTTTTGAAATATTGCATCAACAATTTCATCATCCCTGTTTTCTTCCTGATTTTTTATTTCATAAAAGCATTGCGCTTTGATATCACCAAAGAACTGCTTAGCGGCGCAGAAATATTCTTTCTCATTTTTGGTTTTTTGGCTGGGTTTGTTTTGATTATCATGGTTTCCTTGTTTTATTTTTTTAGAGCGGATAAAACAATCATCCGCCAGATGGCGCCAGTCATCGGCGATGCTAAATTATTCAAATCGCAGTTTAGCCATAGCGAAGTAAAGCTGAGCGAGAGCAGGCTGATCAAAGTGCAATGGTATCTCAACTCACCGCTGTCGGTAAAAAAAGTCCGCGATGTTTCCCATTATAGTCGGGAGTTTATAGAAAACATTTTTAACAGACATCATTTCTCTGCTATCCTTTCTGTTTTCTTTGCGTTTATTTTTTTAATTATCGTCGGGTTTTTTATGGATAGCCCTTTGTTTCAGATACCCGCCGCATCGAGCACGCTCATTTTCTTTGCTATTTTAATTTCATTATCCGGCGCATTCTCCTATTTCCTTCAAAATTGGAGCATCCCTTTTCTGTTCATTCTTTTTTTTGTGCTCAACCTGCTTTATAAATATGATGTGATTGACCCAAGCAATAAAGCCTATGGGTTGAATTATATCAACCGCAACGACCGCCCTTTTTATAGCGAAGAAGGGCTGTTACGGATATGCACAGGCGAAAATGTCGAAAAGGATAAACTGAGTATGACCCGTGTGCTCATGAGCTGGAAAAAGAAACAAAAGGAAGATAAGCCCGTTTTTTATATCATCAACACCAGCGGAGGCGGAAACAGAAGCGCAACTTTTACCATGAACATCCTGCAGCGCCTGGACAGCCTGAGTGGCGGGCAGTTAATGAACAAGACATTTTTGATAACGGGTGCATCAGGCGGCATGTTTGGAGCTGCCTATTTCAGGGAGCTTGTGCGTCTGAAATCCAAAGTAGACAGCTCCATAAATGTATATGACAGGAGGTATGTGGATGCCATTTCACGAGACTTGCTTAACCCGCTGTTCTCTTCTTTTGTTGCCAGAGATCTGGCTTCGCCTGCGCAAAAATTTAAGGTGGGCGATTATGAATATATAAAAGATCGCGGATATGCATTTGAGCAGAAGCTTGCAATAAATACCAGTGGAGTGCTGGACAGGCAGATGAAAGACTTGTATGAAGATGAGAAAAGTGCAAATATTCCGCTCATGCTTTTCAATTCAGTCGTTACGCGTGACAGCCGCTCGATGATCATAAGCACACAGCCAGTTAGTTTTTTGATGCGGCCGCTATACGATAGCACCCATATCCCGCCTATGTCTCCTGACGCGATTGATTTTGGCGCATTTTTTTCCAAACAAGATCCGATGAATCTCAGGCTGCTCACCGCCTTGAGAATGAATGCAACATTTCCCTATGTGCTGCCTAATGTTTGGCTACCAACAACTCCCGTAATTGATGTGATGGATGCTGGCTTCAGGGATAATTTTGGAGAGCAGACAGCTATCCGGTTCATCAACGTTTTCAGAAATTGGCTGGACGCCAATACAAGCGGGGTCGTTTTTATCCAAATACGCGACCGTAAAACAGGCGGCTGGCAAAATCCTTATGAATCCAACGATATTACAGAGCTCGTCACAAAGCCGTTATTGCTGCTGCAATACAACTGGTATAAAATGCAAGAGTATAATCAGGATGACTTGCTGAGTATTTCACAAAACGATTTGAAGGTGCCATTTTATAAATTGGCCTTTCAATACGTTCCTAAGAACGAACTTGAAGCGGCAACACTCAATTTCCATTTAACCAGACAGGAAAAATCAGATATTGCCAATGCTTTATCCAGCAATGTGAACCGCGAAAATTTTAAGATCATTACAACCTTTATGACCAAAGGGCTTCCAAAAAAATAACCCCATCGAATTTTTTTTGCTTTTTTGACTCTAGGATATTTTTCCAATACCCCCGCCACCGGTTCTTTCTAATCAAGGCTGAATTAGTTTCAATGCTTTGGGCACAACCCGTATGTCAAAACTTGCAGATGTTTTTTTGGGATCCCCATCAATATGCATGGGCGCTTCACTCAAGTTGTGGATGGTCAGGGACTGGGTTTGAAAATAAATGATATGTTTTTTCTTTGCATAGTCATTAATGTTCTGCACGCCGTTGATGCCGCTCACCTGATTTATAACAGAAAAAGGCAGCAGGAACTTACTCATTTTTTTCACTATTACAATATCAATCAAACCATCGCGCAGGCTGGCTTTGGGGGCAATAGTGAAATTGTTTCCAAATTGGTTGCCATTGGCGATGCATATAAAAAAAGCGTCCACGGCAAGGGATTTGTTTTTTAACCGGACCTCAAAGGGATAGGGACTGGTTTTAAAAAAATTGATGGCAGCAACTTTTATATAAGCCTGCAGTCCACGTTTTTTTTGCTTTGCAAATTCATGGGCCACAAGGGCATCAAAACCAATACCACAGAGCATGCAGGAGAATTCGTTATTGACATAAAAACCATCGATGAAGGAAGCCTTGCCAGCAAAAATAATATCCAATGCTTTGGATGGCTGAGTGGGGATTTTCGCAGCCAGCGCTAATCCGTTTCCCGATCCCATGGGGATGATTCCGATGTTGACGTTTACGCCCATCAGGGACGAAGCTACGGCGCTTGCGGTGCCGTCCCCTCCGCAGATAACAGCATCCGTGATGCGCTCTTTTATTATTTTTTGTCTAAGGAAACCGTAATCGCCTGAAGCGTTTGTAGCAACGATTTCAAAGTCAATACCCAGCGCTTTTGTCCTTCTCGCAATCAATTCCTGTAAAGAGGATTTCCCTTTAGTGCCTGAAATGGGATTGATAAGATAGACTATTTTTCTTGGCATGAACTTTTTTATTCCTTAATCATTTTTATTTTTATTGCCGTGTATTCTGAACCCGGGTCTACTGATTTCATAAGTAAAGTTACCATCGTAGTAGGGCACTGGCCCACGTGAAGCCGCTCCCAAAAGCAGCAAGACAGATCAAATCGCCATCCTTTATTTTCCCTTCTTGCCATGCCTCGCATAAGGCAATCGGGATGGAGGCAGCAGTGGTGTTGCCATATTTTTGGATGTTGTTATAGACCTTATTTTCCGGCAGCCCTAACTGCTGCTGCACTAATTGGGATATACGCAGATTGGCCTGGTGGGGGATCAGCAAATCAATATCTTTTGTGGTTAAACCATTGTGATCAAGGGCTTCCATCACTACTTCTGGAAATTTTATGGCGGCCGTTTTAAAAACCGCAGGGCCGTCCATATAAGGAAAGTTCTGCTGTTTTTCAACCATGGTGACGCTCATGAACATATCGGCAACTTCAGCATCATTATAATCTGCTAATTTTTTTTCACTCCAGTAATTTGCATGGGTACCGGGGTTGTACATGGCTAAAATCTCCGCGCTGTTCCCATCGCTGTGGAGGTGTGTGCTCAAGATCCCCTGGTCTTTTTTCTCTGTGGGCTGGAGCACTACAGCACCTGCACCATCTCCGAAAATCACAGAGACGTTCCTTCCCCTCGTGCTCATGTCAAGGCCGAAGGAATGCTTCTCGCTGCCAATCACTAAAATGTTTTTGTACATGCCTGTTTTAATGAATTGATCAGCTACACTCAGTGCATAAATAAAGCCGCTGCATTGATTACGCACATCCAGGGCTCCGATCTGATTCATTTTCATTGCTCTTTGTACAAGCACTCCGCATCCAGGGAAATAATAATCGGGGCTTAAAGTGGCAAAAACGACAAAGTCAATTTCCCCAGCAGTTGTACCTGCCCGATCGATCGCGGCTTGTGCGGCTTCAATACCCATGGTTGCCGTAGTCTCGCCCGTTCTTTTTGCAAAGTGACGCTGGGATATGCCTGTTCTTTCCTTTATCCAAGCATCGCTGGTATTCATGTATTTAGTTAAGTCATCATTAGTTACCAGGTTTTCGGGAACATACATCCCTATGCCCGCGATTTTAGAGCGCACCATACTGACAAACATTTGGAGTTAACGGGCAATTTACGAAAAGAAAATCTGGCAGTCGTGATTAGTGAGGGAGCCGCAAAAAAGTGATGAAGCAGTAAAATATACCGGTTCCGTTTCGTAACGAACCAGTTTGCTGGTTCTAGCCAGTAACCGGCTTGTTCCGAGCCCTGCAGATCGTAGGCCTCCCCGTTTTATCGGCCTTTTAAATGCAAGACTTGGGTCATAAACTTTTCAATTTCCATTTGAACGCCCTCCACATCACGGGACCTTATATAAGATCCGATAACGTGCGTTCCTGCACTCGGCATCGCTTGTTTTCGTTTTAGACTATCTGGCGTGCCCAGCTCACCGAACATCTTAAGCATAGCTGAAACTTTTACTGTGCTGTCCTGATGGGCTTCATCTTTATAAAAATATAAAAGCTGAACAGGCTGTTTTACTTTTTCAAATGTTTCTTTGTTCATAGTCGTCTCCAGCATTTCTTCCAGCGCGGCAACCGCTTCAGCCCGGTAATGGGTGTACCAGTATTGTTGGTTGATGGGTCGTAAGTCTTTTGAATCGATATACTTTGAACCCAGCACGGCTTGCGCTATCTGTAATCCCCAGTGATTATTGGCTAGCCACGCGTTAGGATCGTTGATTGCAATATTGGGAGATAATAATACGAGTGCGGCTACCTCAGCAGGATACGACGCAGCAAGCTGCAATGCCTGCGTGCCTCCGGTGGAAGTGCCCATGAGTATCACTTTGGTACCCAATTGTCTGCCAATAGCCAAAGCTTGTTTTGCCGATTCCCAGTATGCATCTGCAGTGAGGTTGATCATCGCATCAACAGTATCAATACCATGCTCGGCTAATCTTGACAGGTACAAATTGCATCCAAATTCTCGTGCGATGTTTTTGTGTATTGGGTCGCCCTCAGCTTGCGAAGCGGAAAATCCGTGAAGGTATACGATCGCGTATGCTGTTTTTTGTTTCGATGAATCACTAGCCCAAACGATCCTTGCCTGATTATCGGCCTTTAGTTTATGCAGAGATTCATTATTTTTTATATACGTTTCCAGTTGCAAAGCATCCGCGGGAACTACTGGCTCTTCAGTTTTATAGGAAGGAGTTGCTGGGGCAGGGCCCAACAAATAAATTATTATGAGGACAAGGGGTATTGCCCATAACCATTTTTTTCGCATAGTGGTTAAATTTCAAATGAATGTATTAATTATTCATGGCACCAATGTATTATTAAATCAACAATTGTATAAAAAATCAAAGAAAATAATTTCGATTCCAATGGAACGTAACCCTAGAGGATTGAAAACTAAACTTGTAACCATTTTCTTGTAAAAGTTAGTTTGCGCTATTGCAGTATTTTAGTGATAGGAAGACTGCTAGTTATCAAATGAAGCTATCGGAATAAATATTTTTTTTTGAGCGAGTGCATAATTAAATACCTCAAAATGAAAAATCCGGAATAGTCAAAATTATGGCTCCTATTATTAATAAGATAGCTTCATAACAGTGAATTTTATTAATGCAGCATCATTCTATCATTTTAATAGGGTTGTATTAACAATTCATTAGAAAAATAATCAATAAAAAGTTAAAAAAAATTATCACTGTATTGCTAAACTAATTAAATTTACTTTTTAATAGGATTTATTTAACCAATTTAACTAACATGCTTATGCCATTAAAAAAGTATGCTTTAATAAGCACATGTAACCTGCTACTCGCACTTTTCCTCACCTTAAATTTATCAGCACAACAAACAGTTACAGGAAAGATTATCAGCAAAGCTGACAATCAGCCTGTTGTGGGTGCAACCGTCAAAGTTGATGGAGTAAACAGTGCGACACAAACCAAACCTGACGGCTCTTTTACCGTCACGTCCAGAAAAACCATTGCGACTTTAATTATAAGCGCCGTGGGATTTGAAACCGTACGGGTCCCGGTTAATGGCGCCTCAGAATTGAGCACCATTTCGTTAGTAGTCAACGTGTCGTCTCTAAATGACATTGTGGTTACTGGCTACACAACACAGAAGAAAAAAGATATTACGGGTTCAGTAGCAATTGTGGACATTGCGGATGCGAAAAAGATACCCGCTACCAGCTCTGAGCAATTGTTACAAGGCCAGGCTTCCGGCGTTACCGTAATTAATTCGGGTGCACCCGGTGCCGCAAGCACCGTATTTATCCGGGGTATTTCAAACTTTGGCCAAACCCAACCATTGTACGTAGTGGATGGTGTTCAGGTATCTGATATGTCGGTAGTTAACCCCAATGACATAGAGAGTATCAGTGTGCTCAAGGATGCTGGGTCAGCTGCCATTTACGGAGTTTCGGGTGGAAACGGAGTAGTGGTTATTACTACAAAAAGAGGCAAGCAAGGCAGAGCGGTGATCACCTACGATGGATTTTATGGCACTCAACGTCCACTTAGCGGTAATGTTTGGCATATAATGAACCCCGAACAGCAGTCGCAAATTGCGTTTAGGGCAAATGATGTAGGCACCGAAGTCTTATATCCGGGTGGCGCTGGCGTAATACCTACTTACGGGTACCATGGCCCAGCGGCTGTAGGAACTTTTGGTGCAGCCGGCGTTACCAGCGATCCAGGTATATTGCAGTATTATAATTTTGATGCGAACAATCCCCAAAATGATTTCCTGATACAGAAATTTGCAACTGGTGCAGGAACAGACTGGTTCCATACGGTTTTTAAAGCTGCTCCTGAACAGGCGCATACTGTTTCGGCAAGTGGTGGTAACGATAGAAGTAATTATTACTTTTCTGCAAACTATACAAATCAGCAGGGGACTTTAATCAATAATTATGAGAAAAGGTATGCAGCCCGCATGAACACCAACTTTTTTGTGAAAAATCATATTCGTGTTGGTGAAAATGCTTTTGTTACCTATCGCGAAAACAATGGGGGTTATAATGGCAATCAGCAACAGGAAGGTGGCTCAATAGCTTACACTTTCCGTGAAATGCCCATCATACCCGTGTATGATGTAGCGGGGCATTTTGCTGGCGGCTTTGACGGCCCGGGTGGTGAGCCTTTGGGGAACGGAAGCAACCCTTATGCAATTGTAGCGCGCTCATCAACCAGCAAATCACATGCGTTTTATGTTGAAGGAAATGTATTTGGTGAAGTTGACTTTGCAAAATATTTTACTTTCCACACAGGTATTGGCGGCCGCTTATATAACCAGTATTATTGGTATATTAGTTATAACCCTTATGAGAATTACGAATCGCATACCAATCCCAATGCAGATTTGGAAGATGCATCCATTAGCAGTACCTATAACTGGACCAATACCCTTACCTATAAAGAAATATTCGGAAAGCATAATATCCAGGTGCTGGCTGGTGCAGAATATAAAGGTACTTCGGGAAGGGAACTGCAAGCATCTGCACAGGGATTTTTCTCACTAGACCCCAGCTATGTTCAATTGCAGTTTGGTACTCCGGTAAATGCTCCACTTACTTATATCTATCAACCCACTGCAAAAGAATCTTATTTTGGCCGTTTGGATTACAGCTATGATGACAGATATCTTTTGGCTGCGACTATACGTCGTGATGCTTCGTCTATATTCTACCCAGGCCACCAGGTGGGTTATTTCCCATCCGTATCACTAGGATGGCGCCTTTCGCAGGAGGAATTCATGAAGAGTACCACCTGGCTCAATAATCTGAAGATAAGGGGAAGCTATGGAGTCTTGGGTAATGATCAGAATGCTCAGGTCAATAATGCCTATTCAACTTTTGCATCAGGAACAGGTATATCCTATTATGGCATTAATGGTGGACTTAGCTCTATTCAACAGGGTTTCTATAATAACCAGCTAGGTAACCAGGCCTCAAGCTGGGAAAAAGACAAGATATTAAATATTGGTTTGGACGTATCGGTTTTTAACCATTTAGATTTCACAGTTGAATGGTATAAAAAATCAATTACGGGACTATTGTTCCAAGACCAGGCCGATGCTATAGGCTCTGGTGGTGCAAATCTCCCCTCCGTTAATATTGGAGATGTAGAGAATAAAGGTGTTGATGCTTCTGCTA
Source organism: Puia sp. (assembly GCA_035569795.1). Classification (GTDB taxonomy): domain Bacteria; phylum Bacteroidota; class Bacteroidia; order Chitinophagales; family Chitinophagaceae; genus Puia. The sequence continues at coordinate 13,839 of DATMMJ010000174.1, forward strand.
CCTATCATGCAAGAGTGGGAAGGGATTTTACATTTAGTATTGGTGTAAATATTACTACCTACAAGAACTTGATAACTAAAATTCCAGGGGCGAATGACTATTTTGATTTTGGTTATAACCGCGATTTACCTATTGTAAGAAATCAGGTAGGTCATCCTATCGGAGCATTTTACGGTTATAAGGTAGTAGGTATATATCAGTCAAATGCGGATGCCGCTAAGGGCCCAACTTACAAAGGTGCAGGTGCAGGTTCGTTCATATATCAAAATACGAATGGAGATTCAGTGATTGATGCGAACGACAGGACCTGGATAGGCAACCCCAACCCCACTATTACTTATGGAATAAATCTTAACGCAGGCTTCAAAGGCTTTGATTTTACCATGGTATTTTATGGGTCACAGGGCAACAAAGATTACAACTACGTAAGGTACTGGACAGACTTCTACAGTACTTTCCAGGGAGGCAAAAGCCTTGACATGTACAATAAAGCGGCGATTGTACAAGGTGGAGTGGTAACCAATCCAGGAGCTACATTATCTGCTGCTTCTTTTTCACAAGCCATGGGCTCAAGCACAACCAGTTCGTATTATATCGAAAACGGCTCTTTCCTAAAATGCCGTGTAGCTCAGTTGGGTTATACCATTAGCCCTTCAATGTTAAAAAGGGCAGGTATTGATAAACTGCATATTTATGTTCAGGCTACAAATTTGTTCACGATCACAAAATATAAAGGCCCAGATCCGGAATTGATTCCTTCTATTTCAAATAACGGTACCGGGGACAGGCAAAGTGGAGCATTTGGCATCGATTATGGGGCCTATCCAAATAATCAAAAACAATATATTGTAGGCCTTAATTTAACATTTTAAAGATTAAATACTAAAAAGCGTTTGATATGAAAAAAATTAGAAATAAATATATCGCAATAGCAACCCTCTCGGCTATGCTGGTGGTCATTTATTCTTGTCATAAATTCCTTGACAAACCATCTGTTGGTTCTTTGAGCGCTAGCGTTCTTGCCACCAAAGCTGGTGTGGATGGCCTTTTGATAGGAGCGTATTCCATGCTTGATGGCTATGCTACAACCAGCACTTCATGGGAAACCTCCACGACCAATTGGGTTTATGGCGGGATTGCTGCTGATGATGCCTATAAAGGATCAAACACTACTGACCAGCCGGTAGCCGTTCCCATCGAGAACCATTCTGTGGATCCTTCCAATGAATATTTGCAGGAAAAATGGGCATTTTGCTACAATGCTGTTCAGAGGGCAAATGATGTTCTCCGGGAATTGCCACTGGTTAAAGATGGATCCGTTACTGCTGCTTATGCGAACGAACTTGTCGCAGAAGCAAGATTTCTTCGCGGTGTATTTCATCTGGAACTTGCAAAAATGTGGAGAAATGTGCCTTATGTAAATGAAACGATCACGTATGTTGCCAAGAATTATAATGTTCCCAACCCAGGTCCTATTTGGGATTCCATCGAAGCGGACTTTACTGCTGCAATGGCTGTGTTACCTAAAACGCAGGGACAGGTTGGACGCGCCAATTTTTATGCAGCCGAGGCTTTCCTCGCCAAGGCCTATATGTTCGATCACAACTATGCTGGTGCGTTGCCGCTCTTAACTGACCTGATCACCAATGGCACGACGCAGTCAGGAGCAAAATATGCATTAGGGCCTTTCGAAAACAATTTTGATGCAGCACATCGAAATAATTCTGAATCTGTTTTTTGTGTTCAAATGACCGTTGGTGATGGCTCAGGTGGCCAGAACTCAGATCAGGGTGATATTCTAAATTTTGCTGCAGGTACGTATACGGGTTGCTGCGGTTTTTATCAACCCTCTTATTCACTTGGAAATGCATACAAGGTAGATGCAAATGGTTTGCCTATGTTAGGAACTACCACAACATCAGTAGCGGTTTTTAATTCCGATAATAAAACTACTTCAACAGTTAATGCTACTTTGCCTAATTATGACCTTGTTAATCTAGCAAATGATCACGGTCTTACGGGAAGTAATCCTTTCACTCCACCGAATGATCCATTAGATCCGCGCATTGACTGGACGTTGGGGCGTCGCGGAATTCCTTATCTGGATTGGGGGCTATGTGGTGGTGAACAATGGTCTCGTGGTGATGTTGTCCCATATAACCCTATAAAAAATGTATTTTGGCATTATAATATGGCAAGCACTACTGAAACAGGACAGGGATGGGCTGGAAGTCAGGCTAATGGTATCAACTATAACCTCATTCGGCTTCCTGATGTTATATTGTGGAGAGCAGAATGTGAGGTTGAAGGCAATAACCTCCAGGCTGCTGAAGATGATGTGAATATGGTAAGAAACCGTATGGCAGCACATCCTGAATATTGGGTGCATACTTTTGTAGATAATGCTGACCCTACAAAAGGATTTACTAATACACCTGCAGCAAACTATCATATTGGTTTATATGGGGCAGCTGGTAGTCAACCCACTTCGGGCTTTGTAGTTAACGGTCAGGTTTATGCCCGGACCGCAGTGTATATGGAAAGGCAGCTTGAATTAGCGATGGAAGGCCATCGTTTCTTTGATTTGCAACGTTATGACGGTCGTTTTGGCGGGCCAATGCCTGCTGGTTTTATGGCAGGGGTGCTGAATAACTACATACTAGCGGACACGCGTGTTTCCAACCCTGTTTTAAACGCTCATAAATTTACTTCTGGTTTGAATGAAATTTACCCGATACCTCAAGTAGAAATTGATAAAGAGGGTGGTAAATTGATTCAGAATAAACCTTATTAATAATTACAAGCAAATCTTAATGGAGATGGTGTTTGAAAAGACACCATCTTTTTTTTTAAGATTAATTTCATAATATGATTAAATAAAATTCTCTGGTGTTGAACGATCATTTCATTCAAAATAATTATTTGCATTAGCTGAAAATAGGCAGATTCATGAAGGCTTGTTATTTAACCTGTGTATTTCTTAGTGCTTTTATATTTTCCTGTAAAAACAAAAGTTTGTTTCAGGAAATATCTTCTGAACATTCGGGCATTCACTTTGATAACAAAATCATTGAAAATGATTCCATCAATCCGCTTGACCTGACCAATATTTATAATGGTGGCGGGGTGGGAATAGGCGATTTCAATAATGACGGGCTGCAGGATATCTACTTCACAGGCAATATGGTTTCTAACAAACTCTATCTCAACAAAGGCGATTTTAAGTTTCAAGATGTTACTGATGAAGCGGGTGTTACAGGCAATGGCAAGTGGTGCCGCGGGGTTTCTGTAATTGATATTAATAATGACGGATGGCTTGATATTTATGTTTGCGCTACCATAAAAGATAACCCTGAGCAACGAAGGAAT
>DATMMJ010000175.1:0-8654 GCA_035569795.1 Puia sp.
AAGATACATTTCTGACAAACGGATGAGCATGATATTATTGGTGCCGTCTGCCAGCACATATTTCAATGTTGCATTTACGGAATTGCCGCTCGCATCGGTACCCTGATAATAGTTGACCGGCAATCTGTTGTCTCCTGGCTCATGGGCATTTCCGAGGCTTGCCGATGAGGCAACTTCATCACGGCCGAAATAATAAAAGTATAACCCGTTTTGATTGGTAGTGCTGAACTGCAATTCAAAAATGCTTTCGGGAAGTTGATTTTTTTGAGAATAAATTGCAGCATAACTGGGACAAAGACCGCCATTGACGGTTGCTCCGGAATATTGCGTGATTACCTGAGAGGCTAAAATTGCAGCAGAATCGAATTGATTGAGGTATAGTTCTATCCTGGCTTTGGTGGCAATGGCTGCAAATTGTGTGGCTCTTCCCAGATCCGCTGAAGCAGGTAAATTAGCGATGGCAAAGTTAAGATCATTTAATATCTGGCTAAAGACTGCTTGCGCAGAAACGCGTGGTTTGGCCGCAGCATCTGCGGCAGTGTAGGTTGGTGTTAATACCAGTGGTATGCCTTGCCCCGTTGGAGAGTAGTATCCCGACGGTGTGCCTCCAAAAAACCGCATAAGGTCAAAGTACATGAAGGCTCTTAGGAATTGTGCTTCTGCGAGCGCAGCATTTTTATCAAACGACTTATCGGTTATTTTCTGTGATGAGGAGATGACATTATTGGCCCTGTTGATGCCGTTGTATATCTGATTCCATATACCTGTGGTGTTTGTATTGTCAGGGCTAATCAGCCTGTTTTTTACTTCCTGATACGTCGGATAGCTTCCGGTATGGTCAAGATTATCTGCTTCCAGATCTGTAAGCAGCGTGTAATCTGTGCCGTAATAAGCGGAGGACTGCATTGCGCTGTAAATTCCTAAGATACCGGCATTAATTGCATCCGGAGTGGTGAATGCTGTAGTAGCATTGAGTGAAGATTGCGGGTTTTGATCTAGTATTTTTGAACATCCGGTCAAAATACCCGAACCGATTAAAAATAGCAGGAATAACTTTTTCATATTTAAAATACATTTTTGGTTGATTAAATATTCTGGTTTACCATTATAGCCCAAGGTTTAATCCAAAAGTAAATGAGCGTGCCTGAGGATAAGTAAGAAAATCAGTACCTGGAGCAGTATTGGTAATGCTGAATGTACTCACTTCAGGATCGAAGCCAGAGTATTTTGTCCATGTGATTAAATTCTGTGCCTGCACAAAAAATTTCAATGAATTTATCTTTAGCCCGCCAATCAAAGCGTGTGGTAAGCTATATGCCAGTACGATATTCTTCAGTCTCAAATAAGAACCATCTTCCATATATCTGTCTGATAGTCTGGTGTTATTGGCAGGGTCGGCTAAAATGGCCCTGGGTATGTTGGTATTGGTATGCGTAGCGGTCCACCGGTTGTTGACTGCGGCATATTGCCCAAACAGGCTGTTCATGCCTTCTGCAAATTCATTGTTGAAATTGAATATTTTATTGCCCGAAACAAATTGAAAGAAAAAGGAAAGCTCAATTCCTTTGTACGACAAGGTGTTGGTTAAGCCTCCGGTAAATTTTGGATTGGCATTCCCAAGAACTATCTGGTCTTTGGAATCTATTACGCCATCTCCGTTGACATCCTTAAACTGGATATCGCCGGGAGCCGTGAATTGATTCTGAGTGGGTGCCTTGGTGACCTGAGCCTGTGTTTGAAAAATGCCTACCGTTTTATAACCATAAAAACTTCCGATAGGGTAACCAGCCTGTACCCAGCTTGCAAAGCCATCTGGGAAAGGCGAGCCTGAAATCCTCTTTACTAGGTTCTTATTGAATGAAATATTAAAGCTCGTTGTCCAGACAAAATCTTTTGTGGCGAAATTGGTAGTCGTTAACCCAAACTCAATCCCTTTATTTTGTATTTCTCCAATATTTTGATTAACGCTGGTGAACCCGGAACTGCCAACCAAGGGGCGGGCAAGCAACAGATCATTGGTTATTTTATTATACCAGTCTACAGTCAGCTGAATCCTGTTATTGAGAACTCCGATTTCCAGACCTATATCAGTTTGTTTCAGCGTTTCCCACTTCAAAGAATCATTACCGATCTGCGATGGAGCAAGGCCAGGCACATTGCTACTTCCGTTAACTACATAGTTAGCTCCTACTCCGACAAGTGCTTTGGAAGCGTAAATCCCAAGACCATTTGTGTTTCCTAATTTTCCATAACTTCCTCTTAATTTCAGGTCACTAATCAATTTGATATGTTTTAAAAATTTCTCTTCTGATATTCTCCAAGCCCCTGAAATTGCCGGGAATGTGCCCCAACGAAATAAAGATCCAAGAGCCGAAGATGCATCCCTTCGCACGCTGCCAGTTAAAAAATATTTTCCCTGGTAATCATAATTCACGCGTAACAGATAGCCAATCAATCCTTCCGCATTGCCATCCGAGGTGAGCGCTGATTTTGTGGAAGCCGCAGAGAGCCTTTGGATACCATTGCCTGGAAAGTTTTTCCCTTCCCCATACATACTTTCAAAATTATCTGTTTGATAGGAAGCAACTGCAGTTGCTGTTACATGGTGTTCCCCAAAAGCCTGCTTAAATGTCAAAATATTTTCATTGAGTAGGTTCATGTCCTTACTATAACTTTCACGCCCGATACCATTTGGACCAGACGCTCCTTCCACGGTGGTGCTGGGTAAAAACTGCGCTTCGTTGAAAGCGACATAATCTACACTTCCCTGTACTCTCAAAGAAAGCGAAGGCAGAAAAAAATACTCTCCTGAAAGATTACCAATAATCCTATCTGTTTTTGCCTGGTTGTATCGCAATTTTCCTGCGGCTATGGGATTTTCTAAAATTCCCAGATTAGGGTCATGCGCATAGGAGCCATCAGGATTATACGGTTTATAATAAGAACCGCTCAAAACGGCGGTGCTTAGAACGCCATAGATATCGTTGTCATTGTCAATTCTGTTCTGTATGGAATGCGTAACACCCAAGCCCCCAGAAATTTTGAATTTGGAAGAAACATTATTATCAATATTAATTCTTGCGCCATAACGTTTATAGTCAGATCCTATTATGATACCAGTCTGGCCTGAGTAATTACTTGAAATATAAAATTTGGTTTTTTCATTACCCCCAGCCAGCGACAATTGATAGTTGTATAACGGAGCATTCCTGAATATGAGGTTTTGCCAGTTTGTAGTGGGATAAGTAGAAGGAAGTGTGTCCAGGCCTTGAAAGCCAAAATTAGATGGAATGATGTTATTGCCAAATCCGTTTGCAATGCCGTAGTTCTTTACTTCTTCCTGTATTAGCGAAACATACTCTGGGCCAGTGACAGTGGGGATTTTTTTCCAGGGCCCTTGCGTTCCATAAGATGCATCGAAATTAATTTTTGTTTGTTGGTTGGCGCCTCTTTTGGTTGTGATCAGAATGACCCCGTTGGCGCCCCTCGCTCCGTAAATAGCGGCAGCAGCCGCGTCTTTCAAGACTTCGTAGGATTCAATATCATTTGGGTTGATATCAGCGAGTGCGTTCAGGATTTGGCCTCCTGCGCCCAACTGCGAATAACTGCCCGTGTTCAGGATTACGCCGTCAACTACAAACAAGGGTTGGTTACTGGTGCTGATGGTACCTGTACCCCTGATAACTACGCTTATGCTTGCACCAGGCGTTCCTGATGATTGCGTTACGTTCACGCCCGGCACTTTGCCTCTCAAAGCCTGATCGGGACCCTGAAGCGGAATATTCTGGAGCGTGGAATCCTTAAGTTTGAAGATAGCCCCCGTGACATCTTTTCTCTTTTGGGTGCCATACCCAACGACTACTACGTCCGCTAAAGCGTTCGTTTCCTCATTGATCAACTGAACGGATAATTCGCTTTTTCCTTCAATGGTAATTTGCTGGGTAATAAATCCAATCGAAGAAAAAACAAGAAACTTCGCATTCTCGGGAACAGAAATTGTAAAACTTCCATCCTTGTTTGTGTTGGTTCCTTTCCTGGTTCCTTTGATAAGGACGCTTACTGATGGGATGGGGCTTCCCTTTGAATCAGATACATTGCCTGTGATGGTTCGGTTTTGAGCAAACAGTTGGCCCATAAATAGGACAAGGCTGCATGCGAGCAGATAAAATTTTCTCATTTTTGTTGGTTTTGATTTTTTTCTAACAGCCTTTTGCAAAAAAAGTTGAGCAAAAATTTGATCTGAGAAAAATAAATATCCGCTGCTTCAGGGATTCTTAATTGTTTTGACAAATGATTATGCAGGAGCTCAACAAATTTTAAAGAAAACCCATATAATTAATTTTAATTTAATCATAAAGCCATATACTCGATATAAATCAACTATTCAAAAAGCATCTTTCTTATACAATTTTCTTTTTTCTCGCAAGGGTGATCAAAAGGGTGGGTAAAAAAATCAAATTAGTTAAAGTAGCCATTACCAATGTTAGGGAAGTGAGCCATCCCAAAGCCTTGGTTCCCCCAAAATTGCTGAAGCAAAAAATTGCAAAGCCCGAGATCAGCACAAGCGAAGTATAGATAATGCTGATGCCGGTTGAGTGAATCGTATTAATTACGGTTTGGCGCTCATCAGACCCGGTTACAGCGAGCTCTTGCTTATAATTTATGAGGAAGCGTATGGTAATATCGATAGCAATGCCTAGGGCGATACTGAAAACAAGGACTGTTGACGGTTTCAGTGGCACTCCAGTCCATCCCATTACACCTGCGGTTATTACGAGCGGAATGGTGTTTGGGATAAGGGAGCAGAGTAATATCCTGAAAGACTTAAAAAGATATAACATGCAACCAGCAATCAGAAGGAAAGCCCATAAGATACTTTCTTTAAGTCCGTTGATAATGAAAACGCCACCTTCCAGAAAAGTCACACTGCTGCCAGTAAGCTCAATGGAGTACTTGGTTGAATCAAATAGGGCGTGAGATTTTTTATCAATATCACCTAATATCGTGGGCAATCGTTTTGTGCCCACATCGGCCATATTTACGGTGATGCGTGTTTGCTGGTTATTGCTGTCAATAAATGAATTCACGAGCCGGAGCAGATTGTTCTTTTTGTTACTGCTGTCTTTTGATTTTGTGGTTAAATAGGGAGCAAGAAGAATAATATCATATTGATTTGGCATTGCAAAACTTGAGCTGTCGCCATCAAAATAAGCCTGCCGGGCGAATTTCAATCCCTCCACCACAGATAGCGGTTTGCCAATAAAAGGATAGTTGGCTAGATAAGTTGACAGGGAATCTATTTTTTCGAATGTCTGCAATTGATTGATTCTCAAACCATTTTTTCTTTTCGTATCGACCACAATTTCCAAAGGCATTACGCCATTAAAGTTTTTCTCAAAGAATTTTAGATCGGTATAAATCTTGTCTGTCTTTGGCAAATCATCAACAATAAAAGCTTCAGAATGCAAACGAAACATCCCCATTACTGAAATGATAAGCACTATTGTCGTGGTGATATAGATAAATTTTTTGTGATGCAGCGCCCATATCTCCAGTTTTTCAAGAATTGCGGTTAACCACTTGTTCTTGAGATAACGCATCTGGTGTTTTTTTGGCTCCGGGAAATAGCTTAAAGCAACGGGAATAAGTAGGAAAGAAATAAAAAATAAAAGCATGATATTGATTCCGGCAACGATCCCGAATTCTTTCAAGATAGCGCTTTTTGTAAGGGCGAATACGCCAAAGCCAATAGCAGCAGCTATATTGCAGAATAGCGTCACAATACCCATTCTGCGGATCATCTCAACGAGTGCCGTTCCTTTGTCCCCCGTATCATTATACGAAGTATGGAATTTGTTTAGGAAATAAATACAATTCGGGACTCCGATTACCACAATCAATGGCGGAATCAACGCATTCAATAATGTTATTTTATAACCTAATAATTCAATGCTGCCTAAACTGAATATCACTCCAATTATTACAACTGCTAAAGACAGCAGCATGGTGCTGACGCTTCTAAAGAACAACAGTAAAATGAACGCGGAAAGAATTACGAAGCCCGATAAAAACCATTTCATTTCTGTGGCCACTTTGGTAGCCATATTGGTTCGTATCAAAGGCGGCCCACTCAGGTACACGTTCAGACCATGTTTATTGCCAAATGCGATGCAGGGTTTTGTTATTGTGCCTACAACCACATTTCGTTCAGCAGAATTCATGATTTCCCGGTTCACATTGATTGCCATCATATAGGTGCTGCTCTCCTGGTTATAAAGCAACCCCTTGTAAAATGGAAGGCTGAAAAAAATTCTTTTGCAACTGTCAATTTCAGATTGCGACAAATTCCGGTCAGGGAAAATCTCGACAGCTTTCAGCTTTTGTGAACTATCTTTTTTTATGAGGTTGCTCGCGGAAGAAACACTGATGACTGCATCAACGCCCTTGATCTTTTTGATCTGGTCGCTTAGCGCGATATAGTCATTAAAAATCGCTTGTTCAAATAGCTTATTTGTCTGCACACCCATTACCATTAAGTTCCCGTCTTCGCCAAACTTTTTTTTGAAATCCTGGTAGGCAATATATTTCGGGTTGTTGGTAGGGATAGCGCGTGAAGAATCATAGCTCATCTGCACCCGGGTCGCATAATAGGCCATGAATACAGTTGCCGCAATTAATGCCAGCAATAATTGTAAACGGAATTTTAAGACAAAATGTGCAATGCGTTCCCACATAAATAAAAAGCTAGTGATAAAATCATTATTTGCACCGCAAAGAAAGTTATTTTAAACCGCTTTTCAGCTTGCTGTTTACGGTTAACTTTGAAAACTATGATCCACAAAACAAAAGGCATAGTGTTGCGCACGGTAAGATACGGAGAGACCAGCGTCATTGTTAGCATCTACACAGAGCTGTTTGGCTTGCAATCGTACATCATAAATGGCATTCGGACTTCCTCAAAAAAAAAAGGGTCGGCTAAGGGAAACCTATTCCAGCCCGCTGCCATTTTGGATCTGATTGTTTATCACAACGAACTCAAAAACCTACAGCGCATAAAAGAATTTAGTTGGAGCTATCTGTACAAGCGGGTTTTTTTTGATGTGCTAAGAAATGCCGTGGCTTCCTTTATGGTGGAGTTATTGCAAAAATGCGTGAGACAACCCGAAGCACATGCTGCACTTTTTTCCTTTGCCGAAGATGCTTTTATGAGTCTTGATGAGACTACGCAAGCCGTACTAGCTAATTACCCCTTATTTTTCTCATTGCACATCGCTTCTTTTTTTGGTTTTCGCATAACTGATAATTATTCTGATGTTTGTCCCATTCTTGATTTGCAGGAAGGTTTTTTTGTCAAAGAAAAACCGATACATGATTATTTTTTGGATGGGAAATATAGTTTTGCCACTTCGCAATTATTAAAAACAATGCAGCCCATTGAATTGGTTCAGGTTAGGCTAAACCAAGATTCCAGAAGGATTTTACTGGATGCTTACCAGACTTTTTTTGCCTTGCATATTCCCGAATTTGGCACAATGCGGTCTCTGCCCGTTTTGCAGGAACTCTTTTCCTAGATAATCCTTCTGGCCCTTGAAGAGGGTGTCAGATTTTTTTCGTTTAAGTTTTCTATCAATATTATCCCGGGTTGTTTCCCCGTCTCAAAGCTGCCGATGCGGTCATCCAACTGCAATGCATCACTGCCGTTCCAAGTTGCCCATTGCAATAAAGTTTTTGTTTCAATGTGCGGGAAATGTCTCTGTATGGTCTTTAATTCCTCCAAAACATTGAGTTGATGGTTGGATGCAAGGCTATCTGTGCCCACGACTATTTTGCATTTGAATTTTATGAGTAGGTCAATATCCGGTAGTTTTCCTGATATAAATTCGTTGGCATTTGGGCAAAGACAAAAATAGAGGCGTGGAGTTGCCCGGTGTCCGGTGCGCCTGCTTCCCATCAAGGCAAACCGAGCAGGGCCGCCCGCCATCCATTCCAAATCTCCTTCATTGGTCGAGACATTATGTACTAATATCAGCGATTGGTTCTGGTGAAAAAAAGGGATGTAGTACTCCGGGCTCCTTTTTTTGGTTGGCAGGAAAGAAGAAATATCAATACCCATTTCTTTATACAACTTTAATAGATCCCCGCTGGCGGATTGAAAAAACTGATTCTCGTCATCACTTTCCTGATTGTGGATGCTCATGACATGGTTGCCAGGGAAATTGGCAATCAGCCTGAATAACTCAGCTGAAACAGAATATGGCGCATGTGGCACAATCGAATTGGACTGTATGGGTATAGCATATTGTTCACCAAATTGCTTAAAAATCTCATAGCTGCCCTCCAGCCTTTGCGGAGCGGAGCTTGCGGTAAAACCTAAAGTTTCAATAAAATTGTAGTAAATCAAATTGCCTTTGGTTTTTTGAGCTAAAGAATCCGTCGTATTGCAAACATCACCCACTGCAACGATGCCGTTTCCCAGCATTTCTTCTTCCCCGTCGGCAATTGATTGCTGGATAATCGAACGAAGGGAATTTCTTTGTTTTATTACTGATAGCAAGAAATCCACAAGCCCGGTTTTTTCGGATATCGCATTTTTGAGGTGCGATAGCTCTAAGTGGCAATGGCAATTCACAAAGCCCGGAGAAAGGATGCCCTGG
>DATMMJ010000176.1:0-7927 GCA_035569795.1 Puia sp.
ATAGAGTCCAGGCTCAGAAGTTTCTACTTTTACAAGGACAAGATTGGCGCCTGCTGGTGCAGTGCCTATTGCTTTTACGCTTTTGATGGTGATGGGCGCCATCCCGCGTGCATATGCAGGTTTTTCATAAGTGGCTGCATTAGCTTCCAGGACACCTCCGAACATTCCTAATAGGCCTGAAGCGGTTCCCAATCCCAGGATCTTCAGTGCATCGCGGCGGTCAAAGCCTGATTGTTGTTTTGACTTGTTCATAGATTTTATGCATTCAGATTTTTATGTTTGATAAAAAAATATAGAGAATTTAAACCGATGAAATCGTGACCATCTCGCAGTGTATTCAGAGAAAGAAAAACATTCTTGTGGCCGGTATAATAATTAAAGAAACGTTGTGCTCCTAAAGTTAGAAGTTTTTTCATTTACCAGCAATTGTTGAAAAGAAATAAAATGCAATTAAGGATTATGGCATTAATAGGAGTAATAATAATTGATTAATTAAACCATTAATTAGATTTTAGAAGAGATTATTTGCAGATTTTAAGGACTATCCAAACTTATTTTGAGCACACATCATCGAACCAATAAGAGTATAAACAGTTTTCACTTTTCCTACATTTATACATGGTAAGCACACCTGTTGCGAACAAACTGCGTATGTAATACAAATAGGATAGCAATGTTTTTTGATTAGCAGTGCTTGTGTAATACTTAAGAATGGCATAGCGAGAAAAATCAAAAATAAAATCAAAAACTCTCAGAATTAATTTCCATTCTCTGGGAGAGTGATGGGGAATTGTTGGTACCCGACCTATCCATTTCCAGAGAATCAGAAAACCTTGTCCAGCCAAGTATGCGAAATATCCTATTGACTCAATTGATTTAAATCAGGAGGCTGCAAAAATTAATATTTAAACTCATTTGGTATTATAAATTTACTTTTAAAGGCTTTATTTCTGTCTTCATGTGCAAAAAAACAGGTCTATATAATTTTACCCCGGTAATATATATATCATTATTTTTTTTCATTGGCACGAGCAATATATTCAGTCAGGGAACGAACTTTACACTTTCAAAATTTAATTATAAAAACCACTACGGTAATAGTGATAATCTGATTGCTTATTTCTCAAATGCAGTTGCTGCGGCAAACGACAATCTGACCTATAGTGACACACCAACCGGAGCGCTGCGGGGTCTGTCACTCAGCATTACTACAATAAATACAATCTGTGGTCATAACAATGGGATTATTGTCGCATCTGCTTCCGGCGGCACTCCACCTTACACCTATCAGAGCTACGCAGCACAAGCCTCTGATAGCAGTGGCATTTTTCTTAATCTCTTTCCAGGCACATATGATGTAACTGCACTGGATGCAAATGGCGCCAAAACCACAACCACCGTAACCCTTACAAACACTTTTTCTCCTCCCAGTATCAAACTTTCATCTTTTGCAATGCCAACAGGTTGTGCCACGGCTGATGGAAATTTGATCTTGTCTGCAAGTGGCGGTCTTCCTCCTTATATGTATAGCATCAATGATGGCATTAACTATCAGAGTAATAATATTTTTACGAACCTTTCATCAGGCAGTTATAATCTTTTTGTGAAAGATGCGAATGGATGCATAACCACTTCATGGGGCCAATCCGGTATACCTTATAACGATGCCACACCTTATAACAATTTTTCCAGCTATTATATCGGCTCTAATTGTTCTCTTACGCTTAATATTTCTGAAATATCAGTGATCACTTGCGGCAATGATGGTTTTATACAGTTTTTTGAGGCACTCGGAGGCACACCTCCATATCAGTATTCTATAGATGGGATACATTTTGAGCCCAACCCCGCCTTGGCATATTATTATCTGGCTCCGGGAAGATATACAATTTACGCAAAGGACTCCGAAGGATTAACGACAAGTGAGTCTGTCGATTTGATTGGCTTTTGCTTTGTATCCGCTACCACCACGGAAGCCAACTGTGGCAAAAGCGATGGCTCTATTACGGTTACTATAGGAAATGGGATTCCTCCATTTTCTTACTCAATTGATGGAACCCACTTTCAAACAAGCAATATATTTAATGATCTTCCAGCAGGCACCTATACAATTATCGTAAAAGATATAAACAGACAAACAAGTGCAGCCGCAGTAACTATTTCTGAAAATTGTCCATTTGTTACAGCTATTGCTACCGATGCGTCTTGCAATAGTAATAATGGCACCATAACAGCAACTGGCGCCAGTGGTACTTCTCCTTACCAATATTCAATTGACGAAACCCGCTTTCAAACAAGCAATATTTTTTCAGGTCTTGCTCCTGCAAATTATACTGTCACTGTAAAAGATGCTAATGGATTAACAAACACAACATCTGTTACTATAAAAAATCACTGCCCAGTAGTTACAGCTATTTCTACGGATGCTATTTGTGGTAACAATAATGGTACAATAATAGCTACCGCCGCAAATGGAACTCCACCTTACCAATATTCAATTGATGGAATTAATTTTCAAATGAGCAATAATTTTTTAGACCTCGGTCCTCGTATGTATATCGTAACAATAAAAGATGCCAATGGATTAACAAATACCACGACCATATCTGTTCCAATAGGAACAACTCCCGATATAAAAGTGTTTGCTGGCAATGATACATCTGTTGCAACTAATCAACCGCTTCAGCTATTTGCCATAGATGTAAACAATAGCGGGTTCATCGAATTTTCATGGTCGCCTACTTATGGATTAAATAACCCCTCAATCCAAAATCCTGTTGCTATATTAGATAAGGACATAACGTACACCGTTACTGCAAAAACTCACGATAGCTGTGCCGGCTCTGGTGACATCAATATAAAAATTTATAAAGGGCCTGATATATTCGTGCCTAACGCTTTTACACCTAATGGGGATGGCCGCAATGATATTTTAAAAGCAATGCCGGTAGGCATTAAAGAGTTTAGGTATTTTATGATCTATAACCGAGAAGGACAAAAAGTCTTTTACACATCCAATCCCAGCATTGGATGGGATGGCAGGGTTGGCAATTCCCTACAACGTACAAACAGTTTTGTTTGGATGGCTGAGGCAGTAGATTACAAAGGCAATGTATTGAAGAGAAAAGGCACGGTACTTTTGATTAGATAATTATTTTTGGATTTATTAAGTGGGTATGCAGACAGCATTTCAAATTTGTTGATTTTTTTTGAAGAGATTGCCTTCATTTCAATTTTTTATTGGATTCAAATTTCATAAATCCCTGCATAAGATAATGGAAAGTTTTATTTACCCACGATTATTTACACATTGGGGAAGATTCAAAAGTGTCTTATTTTACAAACGCCAATAATACGCTTGAACTATTTTCAATTCGATCAGCTTTAAGGCCTTCATATTTAAAAAATATCTTAAAAAAAAGGGTGATTAATTTTTTAATTAATCAATAATTAGCAGTTTTATTAACATGCCACGGCTTTATTTGTGTTTAAATTACTTAATAACCAAATAATTGCTTCTGTATGAAAAAAATACTGCTACTGCTATTATTAGCGGCAGGCCTGACCAGAGGCCTTGCCCAGGGACAGTTGGTAAAAGGAAAAATATCGGACGAGAACAATAAGCCGTTAGCGGGTGCTACGGTAACTATTAAAGGCACTACTGTTACCACCTCCACAGATGAATCCGGAAATTTTCAAATCAATACGGGCAATCAAGTAAAGCCTGTTTTGGTAATTACTTTCGTTGGTTACTTCATCGAAGAATACCAAGTGAAGGGGCGTACCAATTTTACAATTCGCCTGCAACAAGATACCCGCACACTCGGCGATGTTATAGTAGTTGGATATGGTGTGCAGAGAAAAAGAGATATAACTGGAGCCAGCAGCTCGGTCAAAGCCGATGAAATTGCCAAGCGGCCACTCACAAGGCTTGAACAGGCCTTGCAAGGCACGGTATCGGGCGTCTCCGTAGTAAGCCCAAACGGCCAGCCTGGTCAAGGTCTTCGTGTCAAAATCAGGGGCGCCAATTCTATTACAGGTGGCACAGAACCACTTTATGTAATTGATGGAAACATTGGTTCAGGCTCCGATGTAAATGTGGCCGATGTAGAATCTATCGAAGTTTTAAAAGACGCGGCTTCCACGGCAATATATGGATCAAGAGGTTCAAATGGCGTTGTGCTGATTACGACTAAATCAGGTATTGCTGGCCACGCAAGAGTTGGTTTTGAATTTTGGGACCGTAAAGATAAGGTGCCTAAAGAGCTGGATTTGATGGGGCCATATGACTTTGCCCGATCAGTAAATGCTCAGTTTATTGCGCAAGGCAGCGCGGCCGCTTTTACCCCTCAGCAGCTTTCCGACTTTCAATCTGGCGCTGTCAAAGGAACCGACTGGCAAAAGGCAGTCCAACAGTCACCCTGGGTGCAAAACTATCAGGCAGATGTATCCGGAGGTTCTGATGCGGTAAAGTATTATTTTTCCTTCGGCTATCTTAATAATCCTGGTATACTCATTAATCAATGGTATAAAAGAACCTCATTAAGGGCTAATGTCGACGTAAAGTTGAGCAATAGGGTGAATGTTAAGTTTTATATAGTAGGGACTATACCCCAAAGCCACAACAATAGTTATGGTGGAGGTTTAACTGACCCATGGAGCCAGGCGGCACAATGGGACCCTACATCTCCTATTCGCGACGCCAGTGGCAACTATATCACAAATTCCAAATACGCATCGATTCAATGGAACCCGGTAGCTCAGGCAGCTAGCCAATCTGCTGATGGGTATCAAAATAATATTTCAGCAATGGCAACATTGAACTGGCGAATCCTGAACGATTTGACTTTTACAACTACAGATGTTTACTCGTTAGGAAGTCAGTACAATCAATCTCTTTTTGGGCCGGGCACAAGCTCTTATGTTGCGGGCAGCAATAATTTAGGTAATGCATCGCTTTACTCAAGCAGAGGTAACGGCTATTTAAGCAGTAACTATTTTACCTATAAGCACCGTTTTGGAGATCATTCGATCAACATAACTGCACTTGCCGAAGAGTCATCTGGCCAAAACCAGAGCACGAATTCTCAGGCAAAAAATTTATCGACGTATGCTCTGGGATATTACAACTTAGTTCTTGGTTCCACTCAGTTAATCACTAATTCCTCTTATACTAAAGATGCATTGATATCTTATCTTGGAAGGATTTACTACTCTTACAAGGACAAGTATACTCTTTCGGCAAGTGTGCGTACAGATGGCTCTTCTCACTTAACACAGAAATACAGCACATTCCCTTCAGTTGGCCTTGCATGGAACATGAAAAAAGAAAGCTTTTTGGAGAACTCGAATGTCTTCTCTGATTTAAAAGTTCGTGCTTCATATGGCCAAACAGGCAATCAGGCCGTAGGGGCTTATTCAAGCATTCCATTGATTAATATTGGCGGTGGCAACAATCAGAATGCTTATTATTTCAATGGCGGCAGCAGCACAGCCAGTGTGGCTACTTCTCAGGGAACTCCTGTTTCTCAATCATTGAAGTGGGAAACCAAAGCTACTTATGACGCGGGTGCGGATATCTCATTCTTAAAGGGGCGTTTGACATTTACGGTCGATGCATACACTTCTAAAATATCAAATCTTTTATACAGTGAGCCTAATTCGCAATATTATGGCGGCGGTAGCTTTCAGGCTAATATAGGCAGCGTTTCTAACAAGGGAGTTGAATTTGCACTCGGAGGAACACCTGTTTTAACCTCAGCTATAAGATGGACAACTAATTTTACTCTGTCCATTAACCAGAACAAAGTGCTGAACCTTGGCGGATTGGATAACCAGGCCGCTGTTGGTGGCAACAACACTTTTAATGCTATTTTGAAAGTCGGCCAGCCATTGGGCGAATTCTATGGTTATAAATTTTTGGGCACATGGAAAACCAGCGAGGCTACTCAAGCTGCAATATATGGCAGCAAACCAGGAGATGCAAAATATGCTGATGATGGTGGTTTAACTGGCAAAGCTAATGATGGCTTATATGATCTTGAGTTATTGGGCAATGCCACACCAAAATTTACTTTCGGGTTTATCAATGACATCTCTTATAAATCCTTCACTTTAAGCTTTATGTTCCAGGGCGTCCAGGGAAGCCATGTATTTTCTGAAACGCAAGCATACCTCTGGGGTGGTTTGGGTGATATGAAAAATGCTACAACTATCGAGGCTGTTCCTGAAAATTTGTGGTCACCTGGTCATGAAACCAATAACCCTGCATGGAGCAACACAGGCCATAACTTCAATGGCAGCAGCAGATACGTGTATAACGCAAGCTATGTCAAATTGAAAAATTTGTCCCTTTCTTACGAAGTGCCTAAATCATTATTGGGAAGAGCAAAAATCAATAGCCTGCGGGTCTATGTAAGCGGGCAAAACCTTCTGTGTATTACTCCATATAAAGGGTATGATCCGGAAATTGACCAACAACCCACCGGAAACGCCATTTCACAAGGGCAAGAGTTTGGAGTTATCCCAAATCCTAAATCAGTCACGTTTGGCGTAAGGCTTGTTTTATAATTATCAAACTATTGTAAAATCAATTTAGCTCCTCTATTAAAAAAAATAAAAAAATGAAAACAAAATATTTAATATCATTCGCATTAATAACAGCATCTGTTGCATTGCTGTTTACAGGATGCCAGAAACTTACCGAGGACCCAAAGGCCAATTTAACGCCGGTCACTTATTTCAAAACGCAAAGCGATCTGGATGCCGCGGTTGCCGGCATGTACATTCAACTTGCAAGAGACGGAGCATGGGGCTTCACAAGTAAAGAGACTTCTTATTTTGGTTCTGATGATCTTACTACAGACCCGGGACTTAATAAAGGGGACCAGCGCGAGTTTGACAGGCTATCCGGAACAAGCACAAATGGAAGCATGACTTCGGAATATAATGGCCCATGGCAGACAATTTACAATGCCAATGTTATCATCGACAATTATTCAAAAGTTAACTCTAGCGATGCTTTGAAGAATGCATCTGCTGGCCAGGCCTACTTTTTAAGAGGTTTGTGCTATTATTACCTGGTTAGGACTTTTGGGCCGATGCCAATTGTAATTAAAAGCGTTGTGGATTTGAATGTTAAGCCTGCAAGAAGCGCTGTAGATTCCGTCTATGCTCAGATAATAAGCGATCTGAAACAGGCTAAAAGCTTACTTGGAACAACTAAAACCCAAGGCAAACCAACTACCTATTCTGCAAGCGCTATTTTAGCTGATGTGTACTTAACCATGGCAGGATGGCCAGTAAACGACGCAAGCAATTATGCACTTTCTGCAGCTGAAGCAAATATTGTGATACAATCAGGTGTGTACGACACCAATACTCCTTATGATCAGGTTTTTAAAACCAGAAATAGTTCTGAATGTATTTTTGCCCTTGAATATAGTGTTTCAGGTAATCTTCCTAACCGCAGGTTCGGATCTTCTAACGTTCCTCTTGATGAGGTAGCGCTTGATGGATCAAGTGGTTGGGATGATGTTTATCCAGAAATTAATTTTTATAAGAACAGGCCTATCTGTAGCCGTAGTTATTTTACATTTTATGATACCCTCAAGCTGATACAACCAAATAAGTCATTTATACTGACGCCATGGAATTCTCCTACAACACATGCACAGCACCCATACTACAAAAAATTTAGAGCAGGTTTTGTTACTAATGGTGCAGGAGATGGGGTGAATGAAACAGCTACACAAATTCTGTCCATACAACCAAGCACAAATGAAGAAACTATTATCAGCCGATATCCGGGGGTTCTTTTAGACTATGCGGAAGCTTCCGATATGGCTAGTGGCCCAACATCTGCAACGTATGCTGCTATTAACCAGGTAAGACTCCGTGCAGGGGAACCACCGCTAACGCCGGGGCT
>DATMMJ010000177.1:0-2375 GCA_035569795.1 Puia sp.
CGATTGCGAAAATTCTTGGAATGACGGTTGACGGCATTGATAAATTGCTAGTCAGGGTAAGACAAAAAATAAAAAATGAAAAAATTCTTTTCTTTGAACCCGTCGCGGAAGAATTGGAATCGAGGATGCATATCGTTCATAAAATACTTTACCTCATTTTTAATGAAGGCTATAAATCTTCCTGGGGAAAGGAGTTGATAAGGGAAGAATTATGCGAAGAAGCGTTACTGATGACCCGTGCCCTGATAAACAGTACTGTTGGCAATAAAGAAACATCTGCATTATATGCATTGATGCTTTTCAATGCCGCAAGATTCAAGGCGCGCTTTGGAATGCAAGGTGAACTGATGGACCTGGAAGAACAGGACAGAACTTCATGGAACAAGGAGCTTATACAATTAGCATTTGTTCATTTAGAGCGATCAAGAGATGAAACTATTTCTGAGTATCACTATGAAGCTATTATCGCCGGAATGCATTGCAGCGCGGAAAATTATACAGCAACAGATTGGAAAACCATTACCATACTTTATAATTGTCTTCTGAAACTCAATCCCAATCCTTTTGTTGAATTGAATTATGCTATTGCTTTATATTATGCAGGGCAAAAGAATGAGGCGCTTACAATACTTCATAAATTGGAGTCAGAGCCTTTTTTCAACCAGTATTATCTTCTGCATGCCAGCCTCGGAAGAATTTATTTTGCGGAAGGCAATCATGCTTTGGCAAAAAAATATTTTATGGAGACGCTCCAATTATCAAGTTCTGCCATTGAAAAGAGTTTTATTAAGAGATTATTGGAGAAAGTAATCGATAAAGGATAGGTTCTTCCTGTCGGGGCTAACTATAAGCAAATACTAATACCTGTGCTAAAGACCCACCCAAATTCTTCTTCAGTACTCACATTCGTTGGCTTCCTCAGATTTTTGAATGAATTGTCATTATTAGGATCATATCCGACACGCCAGCGGCTGTTAAAATCCAGATCGTAGTAAATTCCTGTAAATACGCCCAACTGATATTTTTTTGTTTTCAATGGATACCAGAATATTTTTATCGCAGGTTCTGCAATAAATCCATTTCTGCGCAGAGATAATGTGGTGTTATATTTTTTTGCTAAGCTATCGAGTGAAGGCGGCATGTTCCCGGTTAACACGATGCGGTCAAAATGTTCTCCCAAAGCCAGGCCGGCAAGAATCCATAATTTTTTAGTTTCGAAAAAACGGCGGTATACACCTAAAAGCAAATCCGCGGTACTGATATCCTGTTTGGATACAATAGTTCCTGCATTTAAACTATATATCATTTTACCTCCGTTAGGCATGCCTGACATTTCAATCCTCAGGCCCATTGGGATGTTCTGTGGTGGTACATAACCGTATTTACTAAGAAATTTATTTATTCTGGGATCTTTGATGGTATAAAAAACTGTACTTGCATTGAACATGAATACAAACGCATGATCAGTAGGATCATGATGCTTAATCAACCCGGGGCCATTGCCGGATTCATGATCTGAAACAGTATCTACTTTATTCTGAGAAAAAAGTATAGCAGGCAATAGGACTAAAACCAATATGAATAACCCCTTATTCATCTTACAAAAGTAATACAAAAGCTTAAAGCCGAAAGCCTGCCTGCCGGTAGGCAGGCTTAAAGCAAGTGTGAGAGTGTGAGAGTGTGAGAGTATGGGTTAATCCAGTGTACCATAAACCTTTAACCAAATTCTATCATGGTTAAAGGCCAACCATTATGTTACTATCCGATAAAAAAAGTATCATGCTTACTCCATAATATTGAGCTGACTGATGACCTTCTTGTAAAATCCCCTGCCAATGGGTACTGGCTCTCCTGCAATGATTAAATGATCTCTGTCTATATCATCGATAAAATAAATGGAGACAACCAGTGAGCGATGTATTTTAATAAACATATCCGGAGGAAGTTTTTTAATCGCTCTTGACAGGGAGGATCGCACCATATAAACCGAATTATCGGAAAGAGTTATTTCGGTATAATTTTTTTCTGTAACAAGAAACATTACTTTTCGGGGGTCGACTCTCTTCAATAATTTGTTTTGCCAAATAAAAAAAGGCTTTAGCATGATGGAAAATGGTTTAGGGGTTAAAATGATTTCAATTTAAAAAAAATATCCCAAAAGACCCTGCTGGTCCCCGTCACGCTGTCTATCGTCCCTCGATGGTGGCTCTTTGGTCTCTCCGATTCCGAGAGACCAAAGAGAGATCAAAGAGAGACCAAAGAGAGAAAATGGAGGCAGTTCAACTTCTTTCGGGAGAAAACTGCTTTTCATCACAACATTATTGCTACCTCGTCACATCGTCAGTAATACCCGGTCACATTTTTGAACAAACGCG
>DATMMJ010000178.1:0-4552 GCA_035569795.1 Puia sp.
GTGAGCCCACCCAGGCCATAAGTCTGTTGGGGGAACTTTTCAAAATGCCAGTCAGTTTGGAGATTGTATTTATTTCCTTTGGTCCAGATATTAGCCTGTATCGGCAGGATCAATTGCTTATTCTGCGTGTACTTTGCAACAGCGTAGATGCTGGAGATATTTGCCAGTTCGTGATTGCTAGTATAAAATGCAAGGTTGCCGTTTAGAGCGCCTGCAAAGCCGGTTTGCAAAGTATATTCAACACTTGGCAGCAAAGATCCATAGAATTTACCCGTTTTTATCCTGGAAGTGTCGGTACGAATTCCTTTGATTTTGCCGAAAAAATGATTGATGATATCAAAAACATCCACCTGTTCATGGCCGTCAAGCAAATGCAATTGTTTTGTGCGCCCTAAAAGCGTATCGCCCTTTATTATTGTTACAGTCTCGTTTGGGTCTTGCGCAAACAAGAATGAAACATACAGTGAAGCCAGAGCCAGAAAAAAGATCTTGGGGAATAAATTCGTAAGATAATCTTGATATAAAATCTGATTTCCATTCATCGCCTTCAATTATTCGCTCAACTGTGATGGATAACTATCTTAGAAAACCTCACCCAGATTCACTGAAACCCCTTGTGAGCCATTGAATCCCCATCCATAGTCAACACAAAGATTTGCCCCTGAATATTTATTCAGCCGGATGCGGATTCCTGCGCCCGCACCAGGCGCAATGATCTGAAACTGTGTGGATAATTCTTTTGAAAAAGATTGGGCATTAACAAAAACTACCCCACCGAACAAGCCATTATGTGTTATTTCAAACCGGTATTCTGTTTCCAGATAAATCATATCCTGTCCACGGTAACGCCCCTGTATATACCCTCTGCCGGTGTTAAAAAAATCATCCCAGCCTGTACTTGGCAATAACAAATACGGTGGCTTTCCGCTCAGTGTGAGCCAGTTATAGCTCCATATAGCAAACACATTCTTTGAATTATTAGGGAAATTAAGATACCTGCGGACCTCAATCAGTAAAGACTGCCAGTTATTATCACTACCCATAAAAACGAAGTTCGGGCGGTCAACTATATTTACATACCAGCCGGCATCCGGGTTTATCTGGTTTTTGCGCGTATCTAACAACAGTCGAAAAGCAACTCCTGATGCAATGGCATTATTGGCCAAACCATATTTTTGAAAATCGGTGGTTACTCCTGGTGGCGGGTTCACTTCTCTTACATTCCAGAAATAATCAAAATAGAATCCAATCCCGGCGTAAAGATCCTTTGATATTTTTCTCATTAAAGTCTGATGCAACTTTGCATAGTTGAAATCGATGGTATACCCGTCATTAATGTTGGAATGACCGCCAAGTCCAAATGTAATGGAGGGGTATTTCATATACCTCCAATCGGTTATAATATTATACTTGTCGTTCTTTGTCCAGATATCTGCTTGCACAGGAAAGATAATCTGGCTATACTGAGAATAAGTCACACTGGTGAGCAGGCTGGATATTTTTTCCGTTTGATGCTGATGCAGGGTGGTATAAAACCCCAGGTTAGCACTGATCACAGCCGCAAAGCCTGTCTGCAACGAATATCCTGCCACGGGCAATGCAGAAAGATGGGTGGATTTAATATCCTGCCTCGTAACGGTGTCTTTTTTGATAACCCTGTGGTATATGTCAATTAGATCCGATTGCGAATCCAATTGCGAAATATTATTTTTGATTGTTGTATCAGTTGCAGAGGAGGGAAAATTTTTTGCTCCTGGAGTTGAAACCAAATCCTGACCCTTAGCTATACAGGATATGAAAAAACATAAATGCACCAAAAATTTTATACAAGTAAACTTCAAACTAAATGCTGATTTTGGAAGTATTAAAAAAATGTGCTTGATATAAATATTTTATTTCGCATCAGTCAAGGAAAGCTGTGATGCGATTGCTGGTGTTTGATATGATTAGCAAGATGGACCTTCAAGTTCTAAACTGCAACTTAGTCCATTAACGTTAAAACCTGGGGAAAAGTTGCCCTGCTTTCATAAAATCAGCCTGCGTAGATTTATTTAAAAAAAGGCACTTGAACGGCCACAACGATGGCGCTTTCTCAGCGGAAGCCTCAACCCCTGAAAGATAAATCAGGAAGCTATCTTTCATAGTTCAATTTTAATTTTTAAATTGAACCGGCATTCTAAACCTCCTCTGTATAAAAATTAACCTACCAAAACCTCAATAGGCTGGAGAAAATGTTTAGGCAAAGTCATACGCTGTCTTGTATCCTTTATCATCTACCTATCGTTGCATGGACTGAAAATAAGGATGAAAGGATAGCATGGCAAATCTGGGGTTATGCAGAGCTGGGATATAAAGAATCGAAAGCGGTTCTAGCAGACAAAAGGCACCCATGAATTACAGAGATTCATTTATTAAACAAACCCCATATCATGCAAAAAACTTCTCGGCACTTTTGTGCCATCATGATTTTGTCATTTGCCCTTTTGCGCGCTGATGCACAGAAAAAAAACAATAGCTTGGCATCATTAAAATCGCAGGCGTCTGCCGATCTTCAATCGCAATATGATATATACAAAAAGAAAGCTTTACAAATATGGGGCTTCGCAGAATTGGGCTATAAAGAATATAAAAGCTCTGCGTTGCTGCAGCAAACGCTAAAGGATAATGATTTTACTGTGGAAGCTGGCGTAGCCGGAATTCCCACCGCATTTGTTGCAACTTATGGAAGCGGCCGACCTTTAATTGGTATCCTTGCTGAATTCGACGCATTGCCGGGATTATCGCAGGATTCCACCTCTGAAAAAAGCCCTATTGCAGGAATGAAATCAGGGCATGGATGTGGCCATCATTTGTTTGGTGTTGCATCCACCGCGGCAGGAATCGAACTAAAAAAAATGATTGCATCAGGAAAGTTGAAAGGCACCATAAAAGTGTATGGCTGCCCTGCTGAAGAGGGTGGTTCAGGAAAAGTGTATATGGTCCGCGCGGGTTTATTTAATGGCGTTGATGTCGTAATGCACTGGCACCCAGGTTCGGAAAACCAAGTTGAGCTGAGAAGGTCAATGGCCAATATCAGCGCCAAGTTCCGCTTTCATGGGTTGGCAGCGCATGCAGCAGCAGCGCCTGACAAAGGGCGTTCTGCGCTGGATGCCGTTGAGGGAATGGACATGATGGTGAATATGATGCGCGAGCATATACCTTCTAGCACGCGTATTCATTATGTGATAACCGATGGCGGCAAAGCGCCTAATGTGGTTCCTGATTTTGCAGAGTCTTATTATTATGTGCGCAATCAGGACAGGGCAATCGTTCAGGATGTTTTTGCAAGAGTTGTGAAAGCCGCCGAGGGTGCATCTTTGGGCACCGGTACTTCATTTGATTATGAAGTCATAGGAGGGGTGTATGAATTGTTGCCTAACAATACTTTAGCAGAAACTATGCAAAAAAATTTAGAAGATGTCGGCGGAGTTGCATATACTGATAAAGAAAACGAGTTTGCAAAGAGAATTCAGGCGACATTTAATTATAAGGTTCCCGATCCTCAAAATGCGTCAAAAATAAAACCGCTCACACAAGAAAAAGATGATGGCGGCGCGTCCACAGACGTCGGGGATGTAAGCTGGACCGTGCCTACTGTTGGGCTTAACACTGCCACCTGGGTTCCGGGTACGCCAGCACACAGCTGGCAGGCTACGGCATGCGGAGGGACTGATATTGGCATCAAAGGGATGATGGTCGCTGCAAAGACTTTGGTGCTGACCGGAATTGATTTATTCACTGACAATACTATCATACAAAAAGCAACAGAAGAATTCAAAAAAGCAAAAGGTTCCGATTTTCAATACAAAGCCTTGCTCGGCGATCGCCAACCTGCACTGAACTACCGGGATTGAGTACTCAAATTGCCCCGGCTCAAAAGACGCCAAGCGAACCCCGGATAAAACTTGGGGCAATCCGCGGAATAGAAAATTATGACTGGGTCGTACCAGTCGCATTTAGCTATGTGCCATCCGTGTCTTTACTTGAGACTGATTTTGTGTTTCTTTCAGAATAAAAAAAAGCAATAACCTGCGCGAGAAGTATTAAGAATAAAGGCTCAATCTCGTAACGGAAGCGCATGTTTTCATAGTGCTCAAACAGAGAACTGACGAGCAGTACAAAACCAATCGTAAGGATTATGATAAGATTCAGCAAACTGATTTTTTTATTTCTTATTGCGGAACGGAAAATATAGAAAAACACGGTGAGATAAATTAATAATTTAGGAATCGCAGAAATAGTGAGCGCAATTCTTCGCTGCTGCTTACCTTCAGCAAAAGGAGAGAGATTGAAAGAATATACCGCATCATAATATTTTATGTTGGCTGCCTTCGGTTCTGCAATCATGTAGCGGGTAGCGGGGGTGAAAAAAATAATGCTTGATTGAAGCACATTTTTTAAATAAGCGACGGGATGGGCTTTGACATACTCTTTGCTTGCCGCCAAATATTTTTTTGACACTTCCATATAATCTATGTGGTTCTCATTAATGAAAGTGTCGTTTTTCATTTCG
>DATMMJ010000179.1:0-6484 GCA_035569795.1 Puia sp.
TACGGTCAGCCGCCCACTGTTTCCGTCAGCTATTGCATCTTTCAGCAGGGACAAAGAGAGCTTGGGCTGCACCCCGGGCACTGCAACGCTCCTCTCCACGACATTTTTGGCCAGTTCCGCCATTTGGCCGAGCGAATATGGCAGCTGAGGCGGTTTTTTTACCCCAAAGAATTCCATGCTGCAGTGCTCGTGAAAATCTTCATCAGACGATCTGCTCAGGTCCTTATAGCAGTATAGGCATTTCTTACTCATCTTCTTCAGGCATTGGTTTGACGCTCACCGCGCCGATACAGTTCTGGCAGCAGGCCATGAGCAGGCCCATTCGGTCATTCTGGCTTATCTTCCAGTTGTTTGATGCGATGTCCAGCAACCAGCCTTCTGGTATTAGCCCTTCAAAGAACGGGAACAGCCTTTTGTCAGCATAGGTCCTTTCAGCCACCGGCATCGTGAAGGTGATGAACTGGCCAGGGTAGGCTGCTACATATCCTTTTTCATACTGGAAGGTATATTCACCTCCATCAGTCTCTGTGAGGATGCCCGCTATTTGGTCCTTGTAATATATGGTTGCGCGCCTCATGGATTTTCCTCCTTTTTGAGCGCCAGCTCTTTGCTGTTGACCGGGGCCAGCTCGTGGCCAAACATCTTCAGGACCTGGTTCACTTTTTCCAGGTTCATGTTCCCCTTGCCCTGCTCGATCTTCCTGATGACCGTGAGCGCAACACCAGCCCGCTCAGCAAACCCCTCCTGGCTCAGGCTTGCTGCCTTTCTTTTCTCTTTTACAAATGATGCCAATGATTTCATTATACGCTTTTGGATATAATTATTGCAAATATACAATTATTATATTTATTTGCATATAATTTTAGTGTAATTAATTATTTTATATTTATTTGCATATAATTTATATTATTATTTTCATTTTATATGTATTTACGTATAGCTCGCGCCGGAAGTACTGAGTCTTTTAATCAATTTTTACCAAACATATTTGAATGAAAAATCGCCATGCATATCTGGTATTTGCTCATCGCTTACAACAGGAAATGTTATCAATTTTGAATTGGATGGATTCCTTTGCATCCTAAACATAATTGCTCTATCCAGACTAAGAGAACCATCATCAATGGCGTCCTTTCTTAAGGCGATGTTCATTCCTGCTGCTTCTGTATTTGCGCTTGGATAAATCAGGCCATCTAGATAAACTTTCTTTTTCCTGGAAAATTTATGCAGTACATTATAATACGCTGCAGAAACCGGATAACATTTTTCCTTGTCTTTAACCTGGCAAAAAATATCGGACATGAATTCAAGCGACTCCTTAAAATACCTGATCGCTTCTTTACTCTTTTCGCCAAAAGTTTCAGAAAATATTTTATTATAGTTTTCGTTTGCAGTTTTAAAATCATCATTTTTTTTACAGCTCATCGAAGAGAAAGGCAAAATACCCACCATCAAAGGACGATTGATGTTCCACTTACCAATAGTTAAATAAGCATGGGTTATTGAATGATCCCGAACATGCTCCATGCATGATTCAACCAAGGCCGTGGTTTGACAATCGGCATAATCTGTTTTTGACGGAACTGCGCCATAAAATACCTGCTGTCTTGCATAGTTGGCTCTTTGCATCTTTATCATGGCGGATTTTGGGTTGTACGACAGCTGGCTTGTCTTTGAAAATATCTCTCCATTTTCATTAATTCTTGCTCTCGCCAAAAAAGGATGTGAGGCTGTAAGGACAAGTAAGGGTTTGGTCACAAAAAAATCGAATACAGCTTCTTCTATTTCTACCTGAGTGGCCGAGGTGTCAAGTAATTGAAATAACCTATTTTTGAAATCAGAAACCTTCATGGCGAAAGATTGAGATTGCACAAATTTCAAACTTTGTCTTTACAATGCCTATATTAAACAAATTGTTATTCTTTGAATAATTTTATGTGGTGAATGAAACCCGAAGCTGCATTTACGGTTATATATAACCGTTATTTCGGCAAATTCATCTAAAGAAAATATCATTCTTGGGCAAACCTATATTCATCTTGAAAGAGATTACTTAGCTTGGTTTGTTTTTATTTCGCTATTCTGTATACCTCCTCAAATGATCGAATGTAATTGACCGTGGAAATTTTAAACTGGAGTGGTACAAAAAAAATATTGTGCGAGAATTCAGCATACGACTGCTCAATTTTATATTTTCGATTGGCCGTAACTGTTAAAGACAATTCATCTACTGTATTCTTATCAAATTTTTTGAAAAAAGTAATTGCTATTTTGTTCGCAATAACGAAGCTTTCTTAAGCAATAAATCAGTATATTTGCCCTGCAAGATTAGGACATTTTTTTAGATAGGTTACTGATTCGGATACTTCATAGTTTACTAGCTCTAATACATTGGAAAAGAACATGCCATAGAAGGGGGTTCAGACCCTTCCCCTCCGCTATAACGATCATCAAATCAAATCATAAGCTCGTAAAACATTGATTTTACGGGCCTTTTTGTTTTTATCACTTTCAGAATAGCTTAAAAATCCTCAAATCTCAAGGGATAAATTCGGGCATTCAAACAAACTGAAAATCTGAATGCCCGAATTTCCGTCAAACCCTTGCCAGATAAGGGGTACAGAATATGGACATCTTGTCTTGCAAGGCCTGAAAAACTATTTTTAACTATTAAAAAGGTGGAAAAAATGGAAACAAAAATGAGCATCCTATTTTATAGGAAAAAATTAAAGAAACCGAACAACGACTTGCAGCCAATTCATCTGCGCGTAACTATTGACGGCAAACGCTTTGAAGTGACAACAAAACGATATATAGAGTCGTTCAAGTGGTCTTCAAAAGGAGGAAAAGCTAAGGGTATTTCTGATGAAACAAGGAGCACAAATGCCTTCTTAGATGTTTTAAAACAACGGATATATAATTATGAAAAAGAGATTTTGAAAAATGATAAAATATTTTGTGTTGAAACTCTTCGCGAAAAATGGTTCGGCATTGATAAACGCCCACGAATGCTGATAGAGATCTTTCAAAACCATAATGATATGATGGGGGCTTTAACCGGTAGCGAATTTGCAGCCGCTACTTTATGTAGATATAAAACCTCTCTCGGGCATACCAAGTCGTTTCTGAATTGGAAATACCATGTAGATGATATCGATATTAAGAAATTGAATTTCGAATTCATTTCAGATTATGAATTTTGGCTAAAGAGTGTCAGGAAATGTAATCATAACTCAACAATAAAATATTTAAGTAACTTCAGAAAAATCGTAAATAAGTGTCGTCAGCTTGGTTGGTTGGAAAAGGACCCATTCTACGGCTTCAAAATGAGCAAAAGAGATGTTGAAAGGATACCATTGACTAAAGAGGAAATTGAAATCATAGCAAGCAAAACATTCGGGACTGAACGGCTTGCCCAAGTTCGTGACATTTTTCTATTTTGGTGCTACACTGGGTTGGCTTATGCGGACATAAAAAAATTAAAACGTTCCGAGATCAGCATCGGAATAGATGATACGAAATGGATATTTACTACAAGAGAGAAAACTGAAACATCCTCAAGGATCCCACTCTTGCCATATTCACTTAGAATATTAGAGCAATATGAAAATCACCCCCATTGTATAAATAAAGGAACAGCTTTCCCTGTTTTGAGCAATCAAAAAATGAATTCTTATCTGCATGAGATTGCAGATGTGTCCGGCATTCAAAAAAAGCTCACTTTTCATATAGCTAGGCACACATTCGCGACAACAATCACATTGACAAACGGCGTCCCTATCGAAACGGTTTCCAAAATGCTTGGTCACAAAAGTATCAAGACCACTCAGATGTATTCTAAAATCTTGGACATGAAAGTAAGTGAGGATATGCAAAAGCTAAGGGAAAAGTTTGAGGGAAATCCATCAAAATAACTTAAGGTTACGAAATGTATAAAGGATTTCTTACTGACAAATAACCTTATTAACGAGAAGCCTAAAATAACAATTCCTACGATTCACGTAGGAATTTATTTTGCTTTGTAGTTTGATATTAGACTCGACGGACCCGCTTATATCATCACAAATATTTCTAAATCAGCGCTTTGTGCGTCATTCATTTCCTGCTACTCACTGGATTGCTCACCTTAGTTTTAAGAATTGCAAATCTTAGGTAAAGATGTGCGTATTTCAAACTGCGATAAAATAAACATGGATCAGGGATACATTAAATCGGAAAAAAATATTGTTATCGACCGGGTGGAACCAAGGCTCGTAATAAACGGTGGCGATGCTTTGCTTGGCAGGTTGAAAAATAAGATGGAAGAAGATTAATGGCATTGCAGGTTTTCTATAAGAAATTTGGAATTTGTACAATAAAGGGTAAATTGCAACCAGGTGTCATTATTCTCATTGCATCGAAAAAAAACCATACGAAGTTTTTTAGCTGTATTGATGCTGGTCCTTTTTGGATTCAGCGTGACTCCAAAATTGTTACTCCATAGCTTAATAGCCCATCATAAGGATATTTCTTCTAGGTCAGTTACCAAGAATATAGAAATAACCACTTCCGGATTTCATTGCGATGTTGAGAACCTCGTAGTCGAGAGCCCTTTTTTGTTCGAGAATATTACTGTGAATTTTAATATTCCGGCAGTATTTGCAAGATATCAAAATAAGCCTACTCATAATTTCTGCTCCACAGAGAATCTCGTTTTTTGTCTTCGCGGGCCACCTTCCCTCGCATAAAATCTAATCTTTCGATTTATTAGGGTTCAGCAATACGGGTCTTCAAGAATTTGCATTCCAGTATTTCTTTTAATTGATAAATCGTGATCATTTGCTATTTGCCCATTTTTTGGTGCATCCTCCAAATAAAATAATAACACTTTAAAATAATTGTGATGAAACCATCTGCATTAAAAGCAATATTGCTGTTTGTATTTAGCACAGCAGCTAATCAGTTAATATTTTCTCATAGCGTTTATTCAACAAACCCAATTAAAAAGACCCTTATCATTAACGGAACATTGTCAGGGAAAGTAACTGAGAAAGACAGAGGAGGCGTTTTAGCAGGTGCAACCGTTTACATACCCGACCTTAAATTAGGGGTTATTGCAGGTCCAGACGGACAATATCAGTTCAATTCTTTACCATCCGGGACTTATTTGATCCAGGTGCATTATGTCGGATTTAAAACCGTGACTAAAAATATAGCTATTAGTGGCAGCACTGTTGCGAACTTTGAATTAACTGAATATGCCATTGAGGAAAGCCCTGTAGTCGTAACAGGTTTATCAAAAGCAACACAAATAAAAAGGAGCCCAGTACCGATCGTAGCTGTTAATCATGAATTCATCGTTACTAATTTAAGCACAAATATTATAGATGCTATTGCAAAAGTGCCGGGCGTAAATGCTCTGACCACTGGCCCGAATGTATCTAAACCATTCATCAGAGGCCTGGGTTACAACCGGGTTCTCACTCTATACGATGGGGTAAGACAGGAAGGACAGCAATGGGGAGATGAGCATGGGATTGAGGTAGATCAGTATGGAATTGACCGGATTGAAGTAATGAAAGGGCCGGCCAGCCTGACGTTTGGTTCAGACGCCATGGCCGGGGTTGTGAATCTAATTCCTACCCAATCTGCTCCTGAAGGCAAAATAATCGGTAGCATCCTTGGAGAATATAATACCAATAATCGAATGTTCGGTGCATCACAAATGATGGCCGGCACCAAGAACGGATTTGAATGGATGACGCGAGTTTCGCATAAGCAGGCCATTGATTACCAGAATAAGATCGATGGCCGTGTTTACAATACGGCTTTTAACGAGAATGACGCAAGTCTCGCCTTGGGCCTGCATAGGGACTGGGGATATTCGCACCTGAGCCTTTCTTACTTCGATGATCTCCAGGAAATACCTGACGGCAGCCGAGACTCAACCACTCGCCAGTTTACCAAACAGATTTCCGAGGCAGATACTGTCAGGCCAATTGTCTCGCAAGATGACTTAACTACATATAAAATAAGTGTTCTCCACCAGCATATTCAGCATTTCAGGGCCTATAGCACGAATAATTTCATCATCGGGAATGGCAGGTTGGTAGTCAATTTGGGGTTTCAGCGGAGTGTTCGACGGGAATTTGCCCATCCTCAAGAACCTTTGATCGCTGGTCTTTTCCTGCAATTGAATACGTATTCGTATGACCTGAAATATTATTTCCCTGAATTTGGCGGCTGGAGTCTGTCTGCAGGAGTAAATGGCATGTATCAGGATAATGCTGTAACAAAAGGAACTGATTTTGTGATTCCCTCTTACCATCAGTTCGATGTCGGGCCCTTTGCACTGCTGAAAAAGACCTTCGATAAGTTGGATGTCGCTGGCGGCTTGAGGTTTGATAGCCGGTCTTTTACGAACAAGCAATTATATAGCAGCCCCAATCCCGCAACGGGATTCGATATGCCGGTATATGGGGCCGACACTGCAGGTGCAAGTTTA
>DATMMJ010000180.1:0-2386 GCA_035569795.1 Puia sp.
TCAGTTCAGGCCATGTGCAGAAAACAGCAGCGCGGTTGGTGTGGGAGGATGTAGCGATACAGGGGGCACTGCTGGTCAGCCTCCTATCCCTATTGATTCTTTTTATAAGAATTATCCGCATATTCAGGTTAAAAAGAACGCATGAAAATTTTGCCATGCAGGGATTTTGTTTAATTGAAACGGAA
Organism: Puia sp.; assembly: GCA_035569795.1. Classification (GTDB taxonomy): domain Bacteria; phylum Bacteroidota; class Bacteroidia; order Chitinophagales; family Chitinophagaceae; genus Puia. Next base: position 186 of record DATMMJ010000180.1, read on the forward strand.
CTCCAGGACGCTCCCTTCTCTTTTTTTGCGAATTTATTCTGGAAAAAGAGCATTGATTTAAACAGTGAAGCCGGGCAACTCATACTAAATCATGAGCTCGTGCATATTCGGGGAAAACACACGTACGATAAATTATTTTCCCAGGCCCTTGTTTGTATTTTCTGGATGAACCCATTTTACCGCATCATCCAAAAAGAATTAAACCTGGTTCATGAATTTATTGCAGACGGCAGATCAATACAAAATGGGGATACCACAAAATTCGCTCAGATCTTGCTTCAATCGCATAATGATGGAAGCTATCTCGACCCGGCGCATTCTTTTTTTCATTCACCAATTAAACGCAGATTGATTATGATCACCAATGCAGGCAGTTCGCCTTATTCTTATTTAAGAAGAGTGCTTATTTTACCGATTACCGCAATCGTCTTATTTATGTTTTCGATTACTATTGCTACAGCACAAAACGATACACTGCCAAAGACCGATACGGGCAAAAATAAAAAATACGAGGACGAAAAAAATGCCAAATTGTTTGACCCCTATCATCCCCAGGGCTATAGTCCAACCAAAAAAGAATTGAGAGAAATAGTAGAGAGAATAATACAAAATCCTCCCGCTGACAGGGTATATTATGTAAACGGCGTAAAAACTTCAATAGAGAAAATCAGAAGTTTAAAATATGACCGGTTATCTGATGTTGTAATGCTTCCTCCCGAAGATGCCATGAAGAGAAAAACATTTCCTGAGATAGGTGAAAAGGGGGTCATTGCATTTTTGCTCAAATAAATTAAAATAAGTCATAATTCGTCCTTTTCACCGAAAAGCAAACGCATTAAAAGCCTTAACCTAAAATTAGCATTTTCACGAACAGCGGTCACCAGAAATAGTAATAGATTTAATATAAATTATCTATTAGCTGCAACTTATTTGTGGTCATCCTGTCTAACAATTTAAAACTCATTTGCATGAGATTATTAAGCTGTTGTGTTGTCGCTCTGCTGTTTTTATCAGCAAACAACGCCAATGCACACCCTAAAATTAGGAAGTCTTTTCATCTTTATATTTCCCATTATGAAAACGTGCTGGGTACATCCATGGAGCTGAAGATTTATGCTACATCCGAGCAGGAAGCTGCAAACGCCGAAGCGGCTGCACTGAATGAAATCAGCAGGATAGCAAAGATACTGAGCGCCTATGATACTGCGAGTGAGTTCAGCAAATGGCTGAAGACTTCTGGGCAGCCTCAGCACATATCTCCTGAATTATTTGAAGTGCTGACACTTTTTGACGAGTGGCGGGAGCGCAGTGGCGGCGCGCTGGATGCATCTGCAGAAGTGATAACCAAACTTTGGAAACAGGCTGCGGCAAGACAGCTGATTCCTACAACCGAAGAGCTCTCCAACGCAGTGGCTCAAACACAACAGCCACATTGGAAACTTGATCCCGCCGCACACACGGCCACTCACTTGAGTAGTGCACCCTTGATGCTGAACTCATTTGCAAAAAGCTATATTATAAAACATGCTGCTGACGCTGCTATGGCCGCTGGCGAAGTGCGTGCTGTGGTAGTTAATATCGGTGGCGATTTGGTAGTCTCAGGCAATCTTAAAGAAAAGGTACAAATAAGCAACCCCAAAGACGATGCGGAAAACGAGATACCGATCGATCAATTGACCCTGAGCAACCGGGCAGTTGCAACGAGCGGCAACTATCGTCGTGGTGAACTGATTAGCGGCCACTGGTATTCGCACATCGTGGATCCGCGCACAGGCATGCCCGCAGATAATATCATTAGCGCAACGGTCGTTGCCCCGAGTGCAACGGATGCGGGTGCACTGGCAACAGCATTTAATGTGATTGCTCCATCAGAAAGCAAGAAACTTGCCGCTACCGTGCCGGGCGTAGAATATCTCATCATTACCCGGGAAGGCCAGCGCTTTGCAAGCAAAGGCTGGAAGACTTTGGAAACACCTGGCAAAGCGACAAATAATGATATCACGGATAAAACAAAAATCTTGTCCGGCTGGAAGGACGATTATGAACTGGTGGTAAACCTTGAGATTAACCTACAGCAGGAAGGCTTTGTAAAAAGGCCGTACGTAGCTGTGTGGGTGGAAGATGAAAACCATGTGGCAGTAAGAACTATTGCGCTGTGGCATGAAAGAGACCGTTATCTGCCGGAACTGAAATCATGGTAC
>DATMMJ010000181.1:0-4314 GCA_035569795.1 Puia sp.
AATAACTCCAGGCTTTTTGCATTTCGAAACAAAATACCATGTCTTGCCGCACGGCCCAAACCCACAGCTATTGCTGCAGGCGTTGCTAATCCCATAGCGCAAGGACACGCAATCACAAGCACAGCTATACTACGCATAAGTGAAGGCGTTAGCTCGTGCAAAAAAATATAGTTACCAATAAATGTGAATGCAGCAATGATTAAAACAACCGGAACAAAAATGGCGCTTATCTTATCCGCCATTTGCTGGACAGGCGGCTTTTCACCCTGAGCCTCCTTCACAAGATTAATAATCTGAGCAAGTACAGAATCCTTTGTAGCGGCTGTTACCTGTGCTTTCAGGGTCCCGTCTGCAACCAGGCTTCCCCCTATCAAGCTGTCTTTTGCACGTTTTTGAACAGGCAGGCTTTCTCCGGTGATGATACTTTCGTTTAGGCTTGCATCACCCCACAAAATTTTGCAATCTGCGGGCACCATTTCACCTGACTTGATAAGAACCAAATCCCCGCTTCGCAATTGTGTATTCTCCACCGGAAAAATTATTTCCTGATGCTGCTCATCAAAAGCTATCATATTTGCCATTACTTTCTGCGATTTCGCCAGACTGTTCAGTGCCCTTTGTGTTGATTGGACCGCTATATCTTCTAGATAATTGCCAAAAAATATTAGCGTAATGATTGCAGCAGCAGTTTCATAAAACAGGTAGCTTTCGCCCAAATGTAAAATCGTTCCAATTAGGCTATACACAAATGCACCAGTGGCTCCAATCGCAATCAGCACATTCATGTTTGGCATACCATTGCGGATGCTTTTGATGGCGCTTCTTCCAAAAAAATTCATACCGACAATGTAAACAGGGAGACATAAGACCAGTTGCAGCCATGGGTTCATCAGCCAGTGGATGTGAATCCAATGATCAAGCATGTGTACCATTAATGGCGCGGTGAAAAGAAAACAGAAAAGAAATCTTTGCAAATGATTTTGCAGGAACCGACTATGGCTCCCGGGTGTATCTTCTTTGTGTGCGTGGACAATATAGCCAAGTGCTTGTATTCCTTTTACAATATCAGGTTTTTGCATGCTCCCGTTGTTCATGTCAAAGTTCACATCGCCGGTGATGAGGTTCACTTTCACATTTGCCAAGCCTTCTTTTTTCAGGTAATTGCCGATAGTCAACGCACAATTGGAACAACTCATTCCTTCTACTTTCCAGTTTATTGTCTCCATTTATCTTGAACAATTTCAGGTGTCATACAAATTTACTTAACCTGAATGGATGAAAGTTTCTAATTGCGGTAATAAATATGCTAATTATTCAGTTGGGTTATGGATGCAGGCATCTGAAATACTGGGAAAGGTATATTTGCATTATGGAATTGGTATTTGACTTGAAGCATATCCATGTTGCTGCAAAAAAATTCTGGCAGGATACAGGAGATAAAAAAATATTTGCTTTTCATGGCAGTATCGGCGCGGGGAAAACGACGTTTATACATGCTTTGTGCGATGACAAAAGAGTGCGTAGCACGGTTGGTAGCCCAACCTATTCTATCATTAATGAATACATTTATCCGGGTGGGAAAATTTTTCATATCGATTTATTCAGACTGCGCGATCAAGAAGAAGCCATCCAAGCAGGATTGGAAGATTGCCTCTATTCTGGAGACATTTGCCTGGTAGAATGGCCGGAAAAAGCGCCAGGGATTTTTCATGAAGACACAGTGCATGTTTATATCAATACAGTCAATGCAAATACCCGAAAGATTCTCATTAAATGACAATATAAAAACCCGACAATTCAATTTAAAATTGTAATTTAACTGCTCATCGGGATTGCAAAAAAAAACATAGTTAAGCCCTGAAACATGTCGCAGCAAAAACCAATCATCAGTACTTCTTTCAGCTACGAAACATTAGAAGAAACCCTTGATGTGAAGCCAAAAGTTGCTCAATTACATATTGGCATTCCCAAAGAGACTGCCTTTCAGGAAAACCGCATTGCCCTTACCCCCGATGCAGTGAGCGTGCTGGTGAGCAATGGGCATCATGTGGTGATAGAGCACAATGCAGGCGAGCCGACCCATTACCGCGATAAGGACTACAGCGAAGCAGGCGCGAGGATTGTGTATGATAAAGCTGAAGTATTCAAGTCGCCAATACTTGTGAAAAGCGCACCAGTTGTTGAAGAAGATGTGCCGTTACTTCAGCTCAACCAGGTAATCATTTCACCCATACATCTTTCTGCAATGAAAGCAGAGCTATTGGAAAAGATGATGGACAAGCGCATTACGGGCATTTCGTTTGAAAATTTAAAAGATGACAGCGGAAGCTACCCTATTGTTCGCAGCATGAGCGAGATTGCGGGCAGCGCAGTGATGCTGATAGCCGGTCAGTATCTTGGCTCATCAAATCACGGTAAAGGCGTTTTGCTGGGAGGCATTTCAGGTATACCACCCACCAAAGTGATCATACTTGGTGCAGGAATTGTGGGTGAGTTCGCAGCACGTGCTGCACTGGCGCTCGGGGCATCAGTGAAAGTTTTTGACAACAGCGTTTACAAATTGAAAAGATTGCAGAATAATATTGGCCAGCGTATGTGGACTTCTGTAATGGAGCCCCGCATTCTGGCAAAGCAGCTTAAAACCTGTGAAGTGGCAGTTGGGGCACTTAGTTCCCAAACTGGAAGAACGCCGGTGGTGGTGTCAGAAGAAATGGTGAGCAACATGCGCTCGGGCAGTGTGATCATTGACGTGAGTATTGACCGCGGCGGTTGTTTTGAGACTTCCGAGATCACGACCCATGAACAACCAATTTTTATGAAATACGGTGTGATACATTATTGTGTTCCTAACATACCATCAGGTTTTGCAAGAACCGCTTCGCAGGCCGTAAGCAATGTGCTCATGCCTTTGCTGCTTGAAGCAGGAGACGAAGGGGGATTTGAAAATTTGGTGTGGCATAAGGTGCACTTGCGTACTGGCATCTATCTGTTCAAAGGAGCTCTAACCAATTTCCATCTTAGCCAAAGGTTTGATTTGAAATTTACCGATCTGAATTTACTGATTGCAAGCCAGCGATGAGTAATTATATCTTGTACTCCATGATATTAACCTTCTTGTCACAAAAACCATACTCCTGCTGATCATTTGAGCTTATGATGACAATGCGGTCAGCACAATAATTATTTATAAGCCGAAGATATAAAGCAATCCCTTCCTCATCTAAATTGGTACAAGGCTCATCTAAAAGCAATGCAGGTGTGTCAGAAAAAATTGCCTGGGCAAGCTTCACTCTCTGCTTCATTCCGGAAGAATAATAACGGATATGCTTATGTGCGGATCCTTCAAGCCCTGTTTCGGAGATTATCTTTCCGATCTCAAGACCGGCAAGGAACGGCTTAAATATCTGGTGGAATTGAAGGAACTCCGTTAATGACATTTCCTCAACCAGCTCGATATAAGGCGCAGCAATGGAAATGTGCCGGTAGAAATTTTCTGGTGAAATGGGCCGGTCCGCCGCGGTCTGGTAACCGGGGACTGGTTCGTGCTGTACATTTTTCAACTCCAAACTGGAAACTGGGAAGCGGAAACTGACCTTACCCTCGCTCTCTGCCATCGCCCCTGCAATCACCTGCAGCAAAGTTGATTTGCCTGAACCATTGGGGCCTATAATCGCATAACTATATGCGGTAGCAAATTCGTAATTGATATGCCGAAAGATCCAGTCGCGGTTGAAACGTTTGCCAACGTCAGTCAGCGTAATCTTCATCCACATTATTTTTGGAGTACCTTTTAATAATGCCTCGGCTACTTTCGCGTATGAAAGTAACTATCTCATCGCGCTCATCGGTTGCCGGGAATTCTTCTTCCAGGTATTCGAGCGCCTGCGATGTATTCATGCCTTTATTGTAGAGAATGCGGTAAATATCGAGAATGTGATTTATTTTTTCAACAGCAAAGCCTCTGCGCTTCAAGCCAATTGAATTAACGCCTGAATAGCTCAAAGGTTGCCGACCAGCTTTTATGTACGGCGGCACATCTTTGCTGATTAATGAGCCCCCGCTGACAAATGAATGCTGCCCGATCTTTACGAACTGATGGACTGCACACATTCCACCTAAAATGCACCAGTCCCCCATAACTACATGACCCGCAACTTGTGTGTTATTGCTCATAATACAATTGCTCCCGATGAGGCAGTCATGCGCCAAATGGCTATAAGCCATGATCAGACAGTTTTTCCCAACCTTCGTTTTGCCACGGTCTTTGGTGCCGCGGTTAATGGTCACAAACTCGCGAATGGTTGTGTTATCACC
>DATMMJ010000182.1:0-3665 GCA_035569795.1 Puia sp.
TGGATCTGCCCAGTAGGATGTTCCAAAATAGCCGCCCCATGAAAAACTGCCTTTGTTCCATGGGCTTTTGGCAGCGCCTTTTTCGGTCACGATTTCAAAACCCAGCCCGAAGTTATCGGTACCATTAAATAAAAAATCAAGCTGGCCCGTGGTCATCATCTCGACACTTCTCTCAGATAGAATTCTATGGCCGTTGTACGTCCCGCCATTCAAAAGCATCTGCAAAAAGACGGCATAATCGTAGGCTGTTGATGAAAGCCCGGCGCCGCCGGAGAAGTAATGTTTGGTGAGGAGCGGATAGGAAGGATCGATGCCGAAATGATGTTGGTCCCACTTGATGATATGCTGCAATGAATCTTCTGTATAAACTGCTGCAAGCCTGCTTGCCTTTTCTTTCGGCAAATTGAACCATGTGTCATTCATTTCAAGTGGTTCGCAAATATTTTTGCGGATGAAGTCTTCGAGGCTCGAACTGCTGATCACTTCTACCAAACATCCAAGCAGATCTGTGTTGAGCCCATACATCCATTTTTCCCCCGGCTGAAACTGGAGTGGCAATCTGCCGAGCTTTTTCATCTTGTCCAGAAGATTTGCGTCAATCACTCCGAGACCCGATGGGATCTCATTTTTAGCATAGATCGCATTCATTTCGGGGGTGCCAATACCTGCGTACCCTATGCCGGAGGAATGGGTCAAAAGATCACGGATCGTGACTTCCCTTTTTGCTGCAACAGTTGTGTAGGTTGTATCTTTTTCATTAAATTTTTCCAGTACCTGTTGTTTTTTAAACTCCGGAATATATTTGCTCACCGGATCATCAAGGAGCAATTTTCCCTGTTCATATAAAATCATTATGGCAACGCTGGTGAGTGCCTTTGTTTGCGAAGCGATACGGAAAATTTCGTCTTTTTCCATTGGTAGTTTCCTTTCCGCATCAGCATAGCCAAAAGCCTTGTAGTAAGCCAGGTTTCCATTTTTGTACACAATGGCGACAGCCCCGTTGAGCCATTTTTTATTGATGTATCCCTGCACCGTATTGTCAATGCGCATCAGTCTTTGTTCAGACATGCCGCTTTCACTTGTTTGTGGACCAAGTGGCAGTTTTGGGGGGTTTACCCTGTAGGCTTGTGCAAGTAAAAGACTAGTAAGTTGAGCGGTCAGTATGAGAACTAGCAGCAGTTTTTTCATCGTTAAAATATTTTGGTTATCGTATGAAAATGAAAGTTAATGAAATAGCTGGAAATTCTTAATACCTCAAATGGTGGAGTGATAATAAAAAAATGGCCGTGCCTTCCACACTTGCTAAACCTGTCTGTGCTTGCGATTGTCAAAATCAAAACGGGAGTTTCTCTTTTTTCATTTCTCCTGCCGCTCTGTTTTTGAGAGCGCGGTATTCCCTTGCAGCAAGTTTTATGTAGGAATCAAATTCGTAATCGGTGCTGGTTTTGGTAAAGTTGTAAGACGGCTTGTATTTCACCATGAACGAATCCAGTTCAGGGCTCCCCATGTGCGTAATCTTTTTCACCAGCAATTTGGTAAAGCGGTGGTCGACGAAATTATCCTGCTCTTCCTGTACCAACCTGCGTTGGAAAGCAAGCATGCGGCGGTTGCGATTGAATCGAAATATATTGATGATCTCATCCAGGTCAAGCCCGACGCCCGTGCTGCCGACGCCCGGTTCAGAGACTTTAATGCCTGGTTTCTTGTAATTAAAAATCTTCGCATAGTCCTGTCTGTTTTGTAGCGAATCCATGTGGTAATTCCTTGGCGCCACCTGGACCTGCCTGAGCTCGGTGGCTTCCACATGCAATGCCACATCAAAATTATTATACAGACTGATCATGCTCACCGGGTATTTCATGGTATATCTTCCGAGATAGGAAAAAGAAATGGAGTCCTCTTCTCTTACCGTGATCGCATAATTCCCGTTAGAATCTGTTACGACACCCCTGCCAGAAGTGCTCACCACGCTCACTGCTTCCAGTGGCTTGGTCCGGTTCATATTATAGACTGTTCCCCGGATGGTGACCTGTGAAAAAACATGCTGGCTTGCCTCAAGGATGAAAAGCGCAGTAGCTAACAATAAAACTTTTGGTAAAAAACAATCCAAAGGCAAAAAATTAAGCCGTGATATTACTATCTATCCGGCAATTAATAGATTTTGAAATTACTTTTTAACTATATTTTGGGCAGCCTGCTCAATGACCGGAGCAAAATGAGCATACTCCAGCAAATGTATTTTTTGCGCAAGTGTTTCGGGTGTATCGTAAGGTTCCACCGGACAGGTGGCCTGAAAGATTATTTTCCCATGGTCATAGAGATCATCTACAAAATGTATGCTGATGCCGCTCTCGTTTTCTTTGGCGGCAATAACGGCTTCGTGCACTGAACGGCCATACATGCCTGTTCCACCATATTTAGGCAAAAGTGCCGGGTGGATATTGATGATCTTACGAGGATATGCTTGAATTAGTAAGGTGGGAATCTTCCATAAAAACCCGGCCAGGACAATAAAATCAATTTTTCTTTCTCTCAGCTCATCCAGGTACCCATTACCGTGAAAAAATTTTTCTTTCTCAATAATCAGCGAAGGTATTTTTTCCTGGTCTGCAATTTGAAGCACTCCTGCGCCGGGCCGGTTAGAAACCACGAGCGAAATTTTTATGTGTTGATGGTTGGTGAAATAATCGATTATTTTTTTTGTGTTGCTGCCGGTGCCGGAAGCAAAAACTGCAATGCGCACCATGTTGGCATCATCATTTGTCATCTGAAAATTCCTTTTGATCCCTTGATTGAACAAGGGGGATGCAAGATAAAGTTTCAATACAAAATGCGTAAAAAAATTATGCAACGTGATGATCTTGCCAGTCGCATGACTCGAGCGCAAATGTGTTTACATAAATAGGACACGAGGAATTCAAAATCTTCTATAAACCGCTGAAACCCTTGCCAGTCAAGGTAAAAAAAAAATTAAACATGTTGATATTTTGTTGAAATCCTGACTTATTTTTGCACGCGGCAGGGGAGATTTTTCCACATTTATACAACGGATTGTATATATGACTAACAGACTAATTGCGAAAAGATTTTACTTCGGTTTTTTTCTTCTTATTTTTATTGCTATTGGTGACAAATTGCAGGCGCAGGATGGAAAAACTTTGTTCCAATCCAATTGTGCTTCATGCCACAAACCAGATGTTAAGGTCTTGGGGCCCGCCTTAAAAGGAGTTTTAGAAAGAGTGCCGGACAAAAAATTGCTTCATGCCTGGATCCACAACAATCAAAAAGTACTATCATCGGGAAATAAATATTTTAATGCCTTGTATGCTGAGTACGGTAAGGCCCCGATGAATGTTTTTGAAAACCTGAGCGATGTAGAAATAGATGCGATCCTTAATTATGTAGAAACATATAAGCCACCGATTCCTCCTGGTGTTGGCGGCCCAGAAGCTACCAAGGAAGCCGACAATAGTTTATTATACGGCATTCTCACGATAATCCTTGCTGTTATCATGCTTACACTGCTTCAGGTAAACAGCAACCTTAAAAAACTTTCAGACGATAAAGAAGGGATTCCTGCATTGGAGCCGATCCCATTTTACCGCAATAAAGTATACATTACTTTTTTGATTTTGATATTGTTTGTAATTGGCGGCTATTATCTT
>DATMMJ010000183.1:0-2480 GCA_035569795.1 Puia sp.
CAAGACTACATCCGTCGCCAGGGCCAATTGCTTAGCGCAGCAAATGCCATCGGATTGTTCCAACTTGCATTCACAGATATTGATCTTTCAAGCCTGCCGCCTTCCGTACCGGCATCTATAAAATATTTTGCTTATATCGGCCTTACCGATTCCAATCTTACACCCAGGCCTGCGCTTGCTGCCTGGGATTCCTTATACAAATTGCCATTAAAGCCACACTATTGATCTCAGGTCATTTTTGCTCTTTAAGGAGTCCCCGTCAATAATTAACTTTATTCTCCGCATTGTTCATAAATCAATAAACTTTAAAATGTACAAGGCACTTTATTTGAGTCCGATGATCCCTTCTTTCAACGTCAGGGAAACCGTTTTGTTTTTTCAAAACCTGTTTGGTTTTGACATAGTGAGGGATGAAAAAACATATGTGATTTTACATAAAGACAATCTGACCATCCACGTTTTAACAGCAGGAATGGACATTGGCGAAATGGAATTATATCTTGAAGTAGATGACATAGACGAGTTGTGGGATAAAATAAAAGACAAGCTGGACGGCTCTAAAGTAAAAAAACCTTTCGACCGGGAATATGGGATGAGAGAATTTCATATCATCATCCCGCACACCAAAACATTACTATTTACAGGGCAGGTGATAAAATAATCTGTCCGTACTTTCCTTTTACAATACTCGAGGTTGCATAAGCTTTTTTTTAAGGATAGCATAGTCAGTACCTCATTCATTTTGCGACTTTTTTTCCAAAGATGATGGCTTTGTAAAACTATAGGCCCACCAGATTAAAACGATCTGCAGGGGCAAACGCAATACCGCAAGCCATAACCCGGGGTTTTTTTCCTGAAAGTAGTTAAGCATCATTTGGATGTTGGCCGGGAAAACAGCAATGAGTAGAGCAATGAGTAGCCACGCAGAGAGACGCCTTGTTGATGGCCATAATAGAAAGAAAGCAAATAATATTTCACATATGCCACTCATAAAAATCATGGCTTCGTGCATGGGAACCCAGCCAGGCATTATTGGTCTATATAGTTCAGGATGTATAAGGTGGTTTGCTCCAGCTAAAATATAAAGCAAAGTCGTTATGTAAAGCGAGATTCTTTTCAATCTCCAAATGTAAGGGGTCGCTTTAGATGTTACGAGGTCATTAGTAGTAGATTTGGATTAAATTCTTTTTGGGAGGTTGCAGTGTAGGAAACAGCACTGCTTTTTAACTGAATTTGAAGGACGCATCATCTCCCGCTTTCCTGAATTCCTATATTTGCTTTAATGAACGATTCTGGATTTCTTGAGTTATCCAATGACGCGGGGCTTATTGCAACCATTGCCCTGACTTTTAATTTTTTATTGGGCATGCTCCTTGCAACCGCATACAAAAGGAGTCGCTATTGGAAAATGCTACCGCAAATAATTCAGCGGGTGGATGTAAACAGTCTACATAACTGGACGGCTTATGTTGCGCTTCTTATTGCGATACTGCACCCACTGCTGTTACTTTTGGCACCTTCAACAAAGTTTTCATTGTTAGACATGCTATTTCCTGTCAATGCACCGCATCAAAAAATATTTGTCGCATGCGGCACTTTGTCCATATTTGCTATTGCCACTGTGGTCATCACTACGCAAAAAGCCGTGAAGTCCCGACTGAGTTTTCGTATTTGGAAAAACATACATCTTATCTCTTATGGCACGGCAATCTTATTTGTAGTGCATGGTGTTGCAATGGACCCACAGCTAAAGGACCGGCCTGTGGATTATTTTGACGGAGAAAAAGTATTGTCAGAATTGTGCGCAGTAATTTTAATAATCGCAGGCATATTGCGTTACAGACATTTTATGCAAATGAAAAAACAAACAATGCACCGCGAAAGCTTTCAAAACCAAGATACCTAGGAACCCGGAACCATTCCCTAAAATGGATCCATTATATTTTTATTGATAAAATAATCGAATGAGAAATTTATTGATATGTCTCATGCTCTGGACATCTACCCTCAGCGCACAGAAAACCGATAAGCGATTGCTAAAGGAAATAAACCAACTTATGTCCGGCTTCCATGGTGAAGCCGGCGTGTACGTGCATGATCTCAAATCAAACCGGGTCGTCGCGATACATGCAGATAGTTTATTCCCTACTGCAAGCGTGGTTAAGATTCCCATTATGATTGGCATCATGAACAAGATCCAAAAAGGGGAACTGGATTATGCTCAGGTAATGACCTATACCGATTCATTATATTACAATGAAGGCGAAGATATTCTTGCATCTTTTAAGCCAAATGACAAAATATCTTTGAGCAAATTGCTGATGCTTTCGCTTTCTACCAGCGACAATACTGCAAGCCTTTGGCTTCAAGGGCTTGCTGGTGGCGGCCTGCGCATTAATCAGCTGCTCGATAGCATGGGGATTATTAATACAAGAGTGAACAGCCGCACGCCTGGCCGGGAAATAAACCGTTCAACTTAC
>DATMMJ010000184.1:0-11163 GCA_035569795.1 Puia sp.
AAAACTATATTATCTCTTTGCATGGCGCAAAAATAAGCGAACTATTATTAAATGATTCAAGTGCATCGATTTTAGTAAAGGATTTACCCGCCACTCTGAGTATCTTGTTAATTTCCTGAACCATATTCTCCAGGTCGATGCCTACCCTGTTTGAAAAAATAACGACCAGGTAATTTTTTGAAGGAACTGAAAAAGATATTGCCCGGAAGCCTCCATTGGAGCCGGTATGATAAACCAGGGTATCGGTATCCTTTTTACTCACAAACCAACCAAAGCCATAGGCAAGATGATTTTTTTTATCAACAGGAAATTCTGCTGAGCGGGCTTTTGCAATCCATTGTTTGCTTAATAAATTTCCTGTCTGTAAAGAGCGGAACCATTTTAAGTAATCAGATACAGAGGTGTAAATCCCGCCATCGGCCTCCGTAGAAAAGAAAATGGATTCATCTGCATCCTGTTTTTTAAAATTGTTTTGTGCAGTGTCGTAACCATACACACGGTTTTCAATTGGCTTTCCCATTTGGAACACCTGGGAATGATGCATGAATAGGGGTTGAAAAATATTTTTATTAATATAATCGGCATAAGAAATGCCGCTCAGTTTTTCGATGATCATCCCAAGGAGACAATAGGCTGTATTACTGTAGCGGTATTGTGTTCCTGGCCGAAAATATGTGCTGTCGATATTTTTAACAGCAGCCAGCACGTCTTTATCTGTTGCATGTTTTAGGGTATTGGTATCAACAAAACCGTAATGATCCATGATCCCCGAACTATGGGTGAGCAATTCCCTGATAGTAATTTCGCTACCCACTTTTTTATTAAAATCCGGGAAAAATTTTATCAACTTGTCCTGCAGGGATAGTTTATTTCTCTCTGCGAGCTGCAAAATGCTGAATGCTGTGAATTGCTTTGTAAGAGAACCAATGTTAAAATTGCTGGTTACAGTGTTACTTTCCTTTGTTTGCAGGCTGGAAACACCATATCCTTTTTGAAAAATTATTTTCCCATGCGCCTGTATGATAACTGATGCTCCAGGCTCATCGCCAGGGTAAGTGCTTTTCAATAGAGAGTCAATTTTTACGACTGCAGCCTGACAAAATAAATATTGCGATAGGGCAAGTAAGAAGCAGGATAAAAATATTTTTTTCATTATTGATTATTAAGGGTAACGACATCTATGGTTTTGCTGCCGATGGCCGATAAACGATCCATTGTCATAAATACTTAGGCAGGAGTACTTCAACCGAGTTACTCAAAAAATAGTATAAAAAACAATCCTCGCAATACCCACGCAATACATGTCAATTATCGAGCGCCTTTTCGGGCTTTACTTCAATCACATCGTGTATAATATAAACCCCTGTAGGATACAATCTCAGGAGCCTGTCCAAATACGGTTGGGCTTCTTCCTGCGTTTTGAAATTACCCACTTTCAGTTTATAATTTGGGGGAAGGTATAAAATGTACAGCTTCAATTCTGGGTATTGCTGATAAATTGTTGCCTTAGCGCTGAACACTTTGTTCCTGTCGTTAGAAGCGATTACCTGAATGCGGAAGCCGGGCATACTGCGTCGACTATCCCTTGTAGTTACTTCATTGATCTGGATTTGTTTTTTAATTAAGAGATCTACACGCGGGTCTTTATGTACAATCACTTTGGGTGTGTCTGTTTGAGCAAATGACTCGGTTGCACAAAAAAATAAAATCAGCATGAAAATGTTTTTCATAAATCTATTTTCGTTTTAATGATCGGACCCGGAATTTTCCGGGGCCAAAGAAATGACTATGGCAACGCTTGCGCTGCAGCCCAGTCTGCTTGCACCCGCGTCAATCAAATGTTTGGCAAATGCATATGTCTTGATCCCACCCGAGGCCTTTATCTTCACCGACGGTGGCAAATGTTTTTTCATCAATTCAACGGTTTCAACAGTTACTCCCTTTTCAGCGTAGCCTGTAGACGTCTTCATATAATCGACTCCGGCTGTGCCATATAAAGTACAGCACCTAATGATTTCGTCATCCGTTAAAATCCCGCTTTCAATAATTATTTTTATGAGTTTGTTTTTATTTTGAACAAAGGGAAGGATGGCATTGATTTCATTGGCTAGATATTGCCAGTCGTTATTTTTTAGCGCACTTATGTTGATCACCATATCTAGTTCATCGGCACCATCCACAATGGCTAAAACGATTTCTGCAATTTTGGCTTCAATGGCTGAGTAACCAAATGGAAATCCAATAACCGTCGCTACTTTTACCTGCGTTTGTTCTGTTAGTTTTTTTGCTATTTTCACGAAAGGCGGCGGCACACATACCGCAGCGAAGTGATATTGTGTAGCTTCCTCATATAGCTTTTTTATGTCTCCAAGTAGGGTTGTGGGTTTCAAACAGGTGTGGTCAATGTATGAACAGATATTCATCAAAAAAGATTGCCGTTAATAAAATTTAAGGCCGAAATTACTCTATTTCGCTAAATTCGGCATTCATTTTACTACACCTAAAACAAACGCACATGAGGAAATTTCGGCTTCTGCCACCTGGGAAATTATTTTTCCTGATTTCATTTTTGCATATATATTGTTTTGTTGCCGCGCAATCGACCTATCCGGTCAATGGCGTAGCTGATCAGAGAAGCGGCACATATGCCTTTACACATGCGACCATTGTCAAAGATGGGCAAACTACTTTATCCAATGCGACATTGGTCATCAGCGAAGGAAAGATTATTTCAGCAGGAGCAAATGCTGAAGTACCAAAAGGCGCAGTGGTCATAGATTGCGCTGGTAAATACATTTATCCTTCTTTCATTGATATTTATAGTGATTATGGAATACCCATTCCTGAAAGGCAAAGAACCGGTTTCGATTTTCGCGCACCGGCGCAATTTAATTCCAATACAAAAGGCGCTTACGGTTGGAACCAGGCCATCAGGCCAGAAATAAATGGCTCAAAAATTTTCGCAGTTGATGATGCAAAAGCAAAACCGCTGCGCGAAATTGGTTTCGGCTCTGTGCTTACGCATCAAAAGGATGGAATTGCCCGCGGAACCGGAGTGTTTGTTACGCTTGCAAATGAGAAAGAAAATCTGGTGATCGTAAAAGAAAAAGCATCCGCACATTACTCACTGAGCAAAGGAACATCCACGCAAAGTTATCCGAGCTCCATGATGGGTGTGATCGCATTGCTCCGACAGACCTATTTAGATGCCCAATGGTACAAAAGTAAGCCTGCCAAAGAAGGAATAAACATCAGCCTGCAGTCATGGAATGAAAACCAAAACCTGCCACAGATTTTTGAAGCTAATGATAAGTGGAATGATCTGCGCGCAAACAGGATCGGAAACGAATTCGGTGTGCAGTATATCATTAAAGGCGGTGGCAACGAATATCAACGTATTGACGATATTGCTGCTACAAAAGCTGCCTTTATACTGTCATTAAATTACCCTCAGCCGATGGATGTGGAAGACCCCAACGATGCACGGTTTGTTTCGCTGGCTGATATGAAGCACTGGGAACTTGCACCCACGAATCCTGCGGCGTTGGAAAAAGCGAATATTATTTTTTGTATAACTGCTGCTGACTTAAAAGATGTTAAACAGTTCTTTCCAAATCTTCGCAAAGCTTTTGATAACGGACTAAGCGAAGCAAAAGCTTTTGAGGCGCTCACCAAAACCCCTGCGACTTTACTAGGAGTCTATGACAGGGTGGGAAGTATTGATGTTGGCAAGATTGCAAATTTTCTGATCACAACCGGACCCATATTTAACGAGAAAACTTCTCTTGTACAAAACTGGGTACAAGGTGAAAAATATGGTGTGAAAGAAGAAGAATGGAACGATATCAAAGGCGTTTACAATTTAACGCTCAGTGGTGCGCAAGGTTCTTCAAATTATGTTCTTGATGTGAAAGGGGCAACCAGCGCAAGTGTAATCGCCAAAGATACCCTGACAAGCAAATTCAGCTACGATGGGAAAATAATCAAACTGAGTTTCTCACCATCTGCTGTAAAGAAACCACCAATGCACGATAGCACCACACAACCTTCCCCTGGAAGAGGAAGATTTGCCGGAGCTCCAAAATCTGCCGGTCCTTCGGTCTTATTAAGCGGAGTTGCCAATGGGACCACATGGAGTGGTTACGGGGAGGATACCTCGGGTAACCGAGTAACTTGGGTGGCGAGTTTTTTGAAAGCCGGAGCACCAACAACAGACACTGTAAAGAAAAAAACCGTTTCAAAAATTGGCAAAGTGCTTTATCCTTTTGATGGATATGGTTGGGAGGAAATGCCTAAACAAGAAAACATGCTCATAAAAAATGCGAGCGTTTGGACCAATGAGCAGGAGGGGAAATTAGAAAATACAGACGTGCTGGTGAAGAATGGAAAGATTGTTCAGATAGGGAAGAACATTTCCGATGCTTCAGCCAAAACGATTGACGGTACCGGCAAACATTTAACTGCAGGCATTATTGATGAGCACTCACACATTGCAGCGGCTTCGATTAATGAAGGGGCACAGTCAGTAACCTCTGAAGTGCGGATCGGGGATAACTTAAATCCCGAAGATGTAAATATCTATCGTCAGCTTGCAGGTGGCGTTACTTCATCGCACATACTTCATGGCTCGGCAAATTCCATTGGAGGCCAAACCCAATTAATAAAACTGCGCTGGGGAGTTGATGATGAAGGCTTGAAATTTAAGAACGCCGACCCTTTCATAAAATTTGCATTAGGAGAGAACGTCAAACGTACTACATCAAACAATAATAACCGTTTCCCGGATACGCGCATGGGCGTTGACCAGGTGTTTGTAGATGCCTTTACGCGTGCCCATGATTATGAGAACCAGTGGAAAGAAGCTGAATCCAATAGCAAAAAGAAAGGTGTTTCGCCAACCATCGTGAGAAGAGACCTGGAACTGGATGCTCTGGTTGAAATTCTCAACCATAAAAGATTTATTACCTGTCACTCTTATGTGCAAAGCGAAATCACTGCTTTGATACGTGTCGCAGAAAGATTTGGTTTTAAAGTAAATACGTTTACGCATATACTGGAAGGCTACAAGGTAGCCGATAAGATGAAAGAACACGGCTCAAACGCTTCTACATTCTCCGACTGGTGGGCATATAAAATGGAAGTGCAGGATGCGATTGCATACAATGCAAGCATCATGCAAAGAGTTGGGCTGAATGTTTGCATTAACTCCGATGATCCAGAACAAGCTCGCCGCCTGAACCAGGAAGCAGCCAAAAGCGTAAAATATGGCAGCATGAGCGAAGAGGACGCATGGAAAATGGTGACATTAAATCCTGCCAAAGCCTTGCATGTAAGCGACAAGGTGGGAAGCATTAAGGTTGGCAAGGATGCTGACCTTGTTTTGTGGAGTGACAATCCCTTAAGCATTTATGCAAAGCCCGTGAAAACAATTGTGGACGGTACGGTTTATTTTGACGCCGACAGGGATATGGCAGCGCGTAAATATATTTCTGATGAAAGGAATAGGCTGGTACAAAAAATGCTGGGCGAGAAAAAATCAGGCGCCTCCACTGCACCTGCTACTCCAAGCTTTCAGGTATTATTGAGCTGCGGCGACCACGCACATCATGATGGATTGATTACGGTGGATATAAGTGATGACAACGATATTAACTCTAACAAATAATATTATTTTGAAATGAAAAATTATATAATAACACTTTTATTCGTCTTAACTAGTAGTGCAATATTCTCTCAGGATGATGTGTATCCAACAAAGGATTATAAAGGAAGTATGTTTATTACCAACGGAACTGTGCATATTGGAAACGGGCAGGTAATGGAGAATGCAACGATCGAGGTCAACAACGGGAAAATTGTACAGGTTGGCCAAAACATTGCAGTTTCAAAAAACGATGCAAAGGTGGTTGACGCAAAAGGGAAACAAGTTTATCCGGGATTGATACTTTCTGAAACTGATCTCGGTCTGCAAGAAATTGCAAATGGCGTTCGAGGCTCCAATGATTACCTGGAATTGGGCGACCTCAATCCGAACATCCGTGCGATCGTTGCATACAATACAGATTCTAAAATCATCGGCACTTTACGCGCAAATGGGATTTTGCTGGCGAGCATCACACCGCAGGGAGGTACATTCAGCGGCTCATCATCTGTTGTACAGCTGGATGCTTGGAACTGGGAAGATGCTGCATATAAACTGGATGCAGCCATACATTTGAATATGCCTTCATTCATCACGAGGCCAAACCGCCTAGCAATGTTTTTAGGCCTCCCCCAGGATCGCACTGACCCAACAAAACAAGCGCTTGAAAAAGTGGATGAGATAAAATCTTTTTTTCGGCAGGCAAAAGCATACTATGATGAGTCCGCACACAAAGAAACCAACCTGAAATTTGAAGCAGTTAAAGGTTTGTTCGATAAAAAACAAAAATTGTTTGTTCATGGAGATCAGGTAAAGCAAATGCTCATAGCCGTTGATTTCGTGAAGGAATTTGGTTTTGATGTGGTAATAGTGGGCGGAAGTGAAAGTTTTCTGATCGCTGATTTGTTAAAGCAAAATAAAATTGCCGTGATTTTGCAGCAGATGCATGAATTGCCTGCAACGGAAGATGATGATTTTGATCAGCCATATAAAACACCCGCACAACTGCAAAAAGCAGGAGTCATATTTGCGTTGAATGATGCACACGAAGAAAGCCGTTTCCGCAATCTGATGTTCAACGCAGGTACTGCAGCTGCTTATGGATTGACAAAAGAGGAGGCACTTCAGGCAATCACCTTAAACGCGGCAAAGATATTAGGAATTGACGACCGGACTGGTTCCCTTGAAACGGGCAAGGACGCAAATATTGTTATCAGTGAAGGCGATATCCTGGACATGCGCAGCAGCCTCATCACAAAGGCATTTATACAAGGGCGTGAGGTGAACCTTGACAATAAACAGACGCAGCTCTACGACAGGTATAAATATAAGTATGGGTTGAAATGAGCGTTAACTCTTACTTGTCCTCGGTTGCAACCAATCAAAACCCCGGAAATTAACAATAAAACCCTGCCCGAAGGCAGGGTTTTATTTAATGGTTCATCTATATAGAAAGGCACAGGATGGCTATGTCATGTATTTAAGAAAACTTTGCCCAGTGGAAAATATCTAGTTACAATTATATCGCTAGTAAAACGTGTTTTTTGACATTTCTAACAACTTCTGGGTACCTCCGATGCCAGGTATCTCGTGAGGCCTCTCTGAGGCAACTGCATTCTGGCTTAAATAGAAACTTGTAATGGACTGTGAAGGTTGCCTCTGAAAAGATAAATTTTGTAAGCCGCAAGTGTTTTTACTTTTTGTGAGAAAATACCGTGCGGGTTTAATTTGCAGATCATGAAAACGAATTTTGCTGACTACTCAGCTAAGTGTCCCCCGTTTCATTTCCTTTTTATTGCAGCTGCAGCATCCTGAGCAAAGGATATTCTGTTTCATCTGTTTCATCAGCTACACTCTCTGGTAAAAATGCAATGACTAACTTTAAAGGTTCTTTTTCTTTCACGGCGATGTTCGAGCGTTTAAAGCCCTGGTAGCCTTTCTTATCGAATTGAAGGTTGACCTGCTGAGCCGGCAATTGCGCAAAACTAAAATAACCATCTGCATTCGTAATAACTTCTTTGGAAATATTAATCCCTGGCGCTGTAGCAGATACAATTACGCCACTTACAGGTTTTTTAGTAATTGCATCGGTTACATAACCATGCAAAACCGTTTCATTTTTTTGGGTATTCGCTTTTACTATGCCACAAGCGACAGATAACAAAATAAAAAGCATCAGTTCTTTTAGATTTCTCATAAAGATTGTTTTAAGGCTTATATAATGGTTTTAATAGTGCCTCCGTAAATTCTTCCCATGTGTTTTTTACAATCTCAGCAGCGGGCAGAATATTTTCAATCAGTGCGCTCACCTGGCCGATCTCCAGTTCGCCTTCTTCCAGTTCGCCTTCAAACATTCCAAGTTTTGCACGGCCCCTGCCAAGTAATTGCTTCATCTCTTCAACCGATGCGCCATGGCTCTCAGCTTGTTCAACCTTTTTAAAAAATGCATTCTTCATTAGCCGCACAGGCGTCAGCTTTTTCATTGCCAAAATTGTATCGCCTTCCTTTGACTGAAGAATTTTTTGCTTGAAAAGAATATGCGATGACGCTTCTTCACTTGCTACAAACCTGCTTCCCATCTGAACTCCTTCGGCACCAAGCACCATAGCTGCAAGCATCTGCCTTCCTGTAGCAATGCCACCTGCTGCAATAACCGGGATCTTTACTTGATTGCAAACTGCAGGCAGCAAAACCATAGTTGTTGTTTCTTCCCTTCCGTTATGGCCACCAGCTTCAAATCCTTCAGCCACAATTGCATCGCAGCCTGCATCCTCCGCCTTTTTGGCAAATTTCGCGCTGCTCACCACATGAACCACTTTAATCCCCTTCTCTTTTAAGACGCTGGTCCATGTCTCTGGGTTACCGGCTGAAGTAAAAATAATTTTAACGCCTTGGTCAAGGATTACTGCAATATGTTTTTCAACACCCGGATAAATCAGGGGAAGATTCACACCGAATGGTTTTGAGGTAGCAGCCTTGCATTTTATTATATGTTCTTTTAAGACATCAGGATTCATGCTTCCGCTGCCTATTAGCCCTAGGCCGCCCGCGTTGCTAACGGCGCATGCTAAACGCCATCCGCTTGCCCAAACCATTCCTGCTTGATTAATAGGAAATTCGACCCCGAATAAATTGGTTATCCGATTGGAAAAAGCAGCCATCGTAGAAATAAAATTAGTTGGTTTAAAGATACGGGATTAGCGATTAGGGGAAACTACATGAAGCTTGTCAAAGAATGAAGAGCACAAACGAGTTTTCTTATTTCTTTCCCATAGCCAGAGCCATTGGGATTTGATAGGGTTTAGCCAATCCCTCCGCGCCTTAATCCAGCATAGTTGTGGCAGTGCATTATTAAAAGAGATGGTGCTGCAAAGACTACTGCCGGTATGCATATATTCTATTAGTGACTATCTGTTTTCCTTTTTGTATTTTTGCAGCCCGATCCAACGGGCATTGAACGCACAAGTGACCTCCACAGAGATGACTTGCTTGTCAGGTAAAATACTTATATGCAAAAAAAAGAATTGAGAAGGGAACAGGCTCTCGAATACCATTCCAAAGGACGGCCAGGAAAAATCGAAGTGGTTCCAACCAAAGAGGCGAAAACACAGCGCGACCTCTCACTTGCTTACTCCCCGGGTGTTGCAGAGCCTTGTAAAGAAATTTTCAAAAATATTGACGATGTTTATAAATACACAGCCAAAGGAAATTTAGTAGGTGTAATCAGCAATGGTACCGCCGTGCTGGGATTGGGCGATATTGGCCCGGAAGCGGGCAAGCCGGTGATGGAAGGCAAGGGCGTACTTTTCAAAATTTTCGCAGACATAGATGTATTCGATATTGAGATCAATGAAAAAGATCCTGAGAAATTTGTCCAGATTGTAAAAGCACTTGAGCCAACTTTTGGCGGCATCAACTTGGAAGATATTAAAGCCCCTGAATGCTTTTACATTGAAACAAAACTGAAAGAATTATTGAAGATCCCCGTGATGCATGATGACCAGCACGGCACCGCCATCATCAGTAGTGCAGCATTGATCAATGCTTTAGAGATACAAAAGAAAAAAATTGATAAAGTAAGATTTGTGGTCAATGGTGCGGGAGCTGCTGCCATGGCTTGCTCCAGATTATATGTTGCACTTGGCGCGAAGCACGAGAATTTTATGCTCTTTGACCGCAAAGGAATATTGCATGCAGAAAGAGAGGACCTTGATGAAGAGAAGAAAAAATTTGCAACCACAAAGCAATCAACTTTTACTTTGTTGGATGCGATGAAAGATGCAGATGTTTTCATCGGATTGAGTGTAGGCAATACCGTTACTGAAGACATGGTGAAGGTGATGGCGAAGAACCCCATTGTTTTCGCTATGGCAAACCCTGATCCTGAGATCAGTTATGAAGCGGCCACCAATGCGCGCAAAGATGTGATCATGGCAACCGGCAGAAGTGACTACCCCAATCAGGTGAACAATGTACTTGGTTTCCCTTTTATTTTTAGGGGTGCGCTGGATGTCAGGGCAACCCAAATCAATGAAGCCATGAAACTGGCCGCTGTAAAAGCTTTGGCTGAGCTTGCCAAAAGCCCTGTACCTGACATTGTAAACATGGCTTATAATGAGAAAACCATTTCGTTTGGACCTGAATATATCATTCCCAAACCGCTTGACCCCCGGCTTTTGTCAACTGTTGCCCCCGCTGTTGCCAAAGCTGCAATAGAAAGCGGCGTCGCTCAAATCACCATTTCTAACTGGGATAGCTATGCTATAGCATTGAATAAGAGATTGGGTCTGGATAATCAGCTGATACGTGTTCTTGGCAATAAGGCAAAACGTGATCCCAAGCGCATTGTCTTTGCTGAAGCGGACAATCTGAAAATTTTAAAGACAGCGCAGATTGTTTATGACGAAGGCATCGCTTACCCCATTTTGCTTGGCAATGAGATTAAGATTCGACGCATCGCAGCGGATAATCACATTGATATTGAGGAACTGCCTATCATTGACACGCGTGGTGATGATCAGGAAGAGAAAAGAAAAATATTTGCAGAGCTGTTTTTTCAGAAAAGGCAGCGTAGAGGGTTTAACAGATATGAGTCTTACAAGATAATGCGCGATCGCAATCATTTCGGTTGCATGATGGTGGAAACGGGGGAAGCAGATGCGATGATATCAGGCCTCACAAGAAATTATCCCGATGCCATCCGCCCGGCTATTCAAATCATAGGCACAGAAGAGGGAGTGAAGAAGATCGCGGGCATGTATTTAATGCTCACAAAAAGAGGCCCTTTATTCCTGGCCGACACTACTGTCAACTTCAATCCCACTGCAGAAGAGCTTGCCGATATCACGTTAATGGTTGCAAAGGAAGTGCGCAACTTTAATCTCAACCCGCGCATCGCGATGCTCAGCTATTCAAATTTTGGCACCAGCGATTCGCCGGAAGCGATGCTTGTTGCAGAAGCAACAAAATTGGTGAAGCAAAGAAACCCTTCTTTGATTGTGGACGGCGAAATGCAGGCCAGC
>DATMMJ010000185.1:0-3658 GCA_035569795.1 Puia sp.
AATTTATCATTAAGCGCAATACCAGGAGTGACCATTTCAGTAACTCCCCGCTTTACAATCCCTTTTGCTTCTTTGGGGTCCTCCAATTGGTCGCAGATGGCAACCCGATAGCCAGCTTTTACTAATTTGTGCAAATAGGTGTCCAGCGCATGGTGCGGAAAGCCTGCCAGGTCTGATGATGAAGCAACGCCGTTGTTTCTTTTTGTAAGGGTGATGCCCAAAACTTTAGACGCAATGATGGCATCTTCATCAAATGTTTCATAAAAATCACCCACGCGAAAAAGCAATATCGCATCTGGGTATTTTTGCTTAATAGCCCGGTGCTGCTGCATCATCGGCGTGTCCGCGCTGCTTTTTGACATGGTGGCAAAAATAACTGCTTTGGCTGCATCTTTACAAGGGATTGTTAACAATGTGGATTATTTTTGCAGGATAATTTTCTCGGATGCAGAAATTAAGCATGAGTGGGTTGAACCGAAAATCGATAAGTGAATTTAAGGAGTCTAAAAAAATGCAAATCATTGTGGTGCTGGACAATGTCCGAAGCAGGCACAATGTGGGAAGCGTGTTCCGTACTGCCGATGCTTTTTTATTGCAAGGGGTATATCTATGCGGATATACACCGCAGCCACCCCATCGCGACATCCATAAAACGGCGCTGGGAGCAACAGAATCGGTTGAATGGAAATATTTTGGGAAAGCATTGGATATTCTGAAATCTTTGCGCAGTGAAGGTTATAGGTTATTTGCCGTAGAACAGGTGAAGGGCAGTATTCACTTACAAAAATTTAGTTTTGAAAAAGATGATAAGTTGGCGATTGTTTTTGGCAATGAAGTGAGTGGAGTGGGAGAAGAAGCATTGAAATTGTGTGATGGATGTATTGAAATACCACAGCTTGGGATGAAGCATTCATTGAATATTTCCGTTGCGGCGGGGATTGTGCTGTGGGAATTGGTCAGGACCAGGATCGAGAAGGATTTTAAGGATTAAAGCAAAGAAAATAGTACGAAAATGAGTATTGTAAAAAATTATTTATCGCTTATAAAATTCTCACATACAATATTCGCAATGCCATTTGCGATGATTGGATTTTTTTTAGGGATATTTTCTAGTTATGTTCACACGATAATTAAAACTAATGATGGCACATCAACTTCATTTAATATAAGTATTGAACTATCATGGCCACTTGATAAATTACCTTTTAATTTTGTGTCTCTTTTAATTTTTCGATTGGTTCTTGTTATTCTTTGTATGGTTTTTGCACGGAGTGCTGCTATGTCGTTCAACCGCTATCTGGACAGGAATTTTGATGCAAAAAATCCGCGCACTGCAATCCGCGAAATACCGAAAGGAATTATTTCCGCAAACAGCGCATTGGCATTTACACTTGTTTCCTGTGTGCTGTTCCTAGTCTGTTGTTTTTTCATTAATAGGATTTGTTTTTATCTATCGCCTGTTGCGTTGTTTGTTATATTATTTTATAGCTACACCAAACGATTTACACCCCTTTGCCATTTGGTTTTGGGAATCGGTCTATCCCTTGCACCTATTGGAGCGTATCTTGCCGTGACCGGAGCATTTGCTTTATTGCCCATCTTATTTTCATTTACCGTAATATTTTGGGTCAGTGGTTTTGATATTATTTATTCCTTGCAGGATGAAGAATTTGATAAATCGCAGCAACTTTATTCCGTGCCCGCATGGCTCGGGAAAGGAAAAGCATTACAGGTTTCAGAGACTTTGCATATATTAAGTTTTGTTTGTGTGGTTGCTGCCGGCCTGATGGGGGGGTTCGGATTATGGTATTGGACAGGTGTTGGCATTTTCACAGCCATGCTTATCTACCAACATTCCATCGTGAAACCAAACGACCTGAGCAAAGTCAATCTGGCTTTCATGACCGCCAACGGAATTGCAAGCGTCGTTTTTGCAGTGTTTGTCATTGCGGATTTGTTTATTAATCATTGATACCAGACCTGGGTTCGGGCACAAAATTCGGGATAGCTTCAGAACATTTGACGCTTGTAACTTATTCCGTGTCTGGATATTAAAGCTTAACGCCGACTATGCCTCGCATCCTCGCAGTAGATTATGGTGTAAAAAGAACCGGCATCGCGGTCACTGACCCTTTACAGATAATTGCTACTGGGCTTACTACAGTTGAGTCTTATAAACTTATCACATTCCTGAAGGACTATTTCAAAAAAGAAATAGTTGAACTGATTCTTATTGGCGAGCCGAAAAATCTGGATGATAGTGACACACATGCCACGGCATTTGTGAAGCAAATTGCAGAAAAAATTCAAAAAGAATTTCCGTCTATTCCCATTAAAATGGTCGATGAACGTTTTACATCCAAAATGGCTTCGCGTGCTATGGTGGATATGGGGATGAAGAAAAAGCAGAGGCAAAATAAATCATTGATTGATAAGATTGCGGCTACAATCATGCTGCAGGAATATCTTGAGAGAGCCTATGGTCGTTGATAGATGGCCAGCTACAGTTGCCGATTGGTAATATTCGCTTAATTTTGCTACAATTTTTCCGACTATGCTATTACCGATTGTTGCTTACGGAGACCCGATTTTAAGAACTGTCTGCAAAGACATTGATCCCGACTATCCCAATCTTGTCCAATTGATTGCAGATATGTGGGAGACAATGTATTACAGCAATGGGGTGGGTCTGGCAGCTCCACAGGTGAACCATGATATTCGGCTGTTTGTTGTCGATTCAACCCAGATATTCGCCAATCTCGATGAGGACGAGAAGGATAAATACCCCGATGGGCCAGGAATAAAACAGGTATTTATCAACGCCCACATAAAAGAATTAGATGGCGAAGAGTGGTTGTACAATGAAGGCTGTTTAAGCATCCCAAAAATAAGAGAAGACATCGTGAGAAATGAAAAAGTTATTTTGCATTTTGTGGATGAAAACTTTGAAAAGCATAAAAAAACTTTCAATGGTGCGACTGCTCGCGTGATATTACACGAGTATGACCATATTGAAGGGAAACTTTTCATAGACTATCTTAAACCGCTGAAAAGAAAATTGCTGAAAAGCAAGCTGGACGATATTTCCAAAGGAAAGGTGAGCGTCGATTACAAAATGACTTTCCCAAAATAAAACAAAAGGTTTAGGGGCTTGAGGTGTCGGAGGATCAAAATTCTCAAAACAAGAGGCAGCTTTTGTACTATTTCACTTTTTTTAGCAATAGCACATAGCCACACAATTTCTTTTTGTTCTTGTTTACCTGAACAGGCTTTATCATGTGGTATTCGGAAAATTGTGGAATATAAGCGTAACTGATAATGTTGCCGTCCACATCTCCCCACATATTTTTTTTATACACAACCTGTTTTTCG
This sequence comes from Puia sp., assembly GCA_035569795.1. Taxonomy (GTDB): domain Bacteria; phylum Bacteroidota; class Bacteroidia; order Chitinophagales; family Chitinophagaceae; genus Puia. The sequence goes on from DATMMJ010000185.1 coordinate 3,373, forward strand.
TTGTAGTCGAACATGCGTACTTCATACAGCCTTGAGGTGGGGTCCCCGATGAAAACAAATTCATATAAGCTGCCTTCATTCATTGGCACGACAATAGGCATCTCATACTCGCTTTGCATGGTCATGGATGCTTCTCTGATAACAACAAATCCCTCGGAACTGTAAAGATTTTTTAGGCTGTCTATTGCATTGCGCATTGGGGTTATATCGCAACTTTCTTGTTTTATTAATTCTTGGGAGTAGGAACAAAGGCTAAAGGCAATACATAGCAAAAGCAGGATGAATT
>DATMMJ010000186.1:0-3843 GCA_035569795.1 Puia sp.
TTGCTTTCGGGATTGCCGCTATCATAGCCAGAATTCTTAAATTTTGTTCTTCTATTAACTCTTTAACAGGACTGAGGTCAGTTTCAAGCGGCAATGCTTTCATGCTTGTCAGCTTCTCATTAAAGGCATCTATCTTTTCAAGCGCCTGTCCAATGGTCTTGCTGTCTTTTTCCTGTTGCTTCCTGAACAGTTTCAGGTCTTGCAAAATGGCCATTTCTATTTCTTCGGATCCGTCCTGCTTCATAATGGTTCATTAAATGGTTTCATTAAAAGATACAATTGCTTAATGCGAGATTTTCTGTTTTCTTTGATGCTTTAGTTTTATTTCCTGTTCTAATTCATATGGTATTTCTTGGTTTTCGTGGATCGGTTCCATGAGGACGTCAAGTATCTTTTCATACAAAGGCTTATTTCTGATTCCTTCGCTCATATCATCATCATCTTTTTTACGTTCGAATTTTTGATCGCGCTGCTGCACATATCTATGTTCCCGCCTCTGAGTATTTTTTTCGGTTTGTGTTTGTTTTTCCTTTTTATCCAGGCTCTGTTGCAATGATAGAAAGTGTTTTTGCTCTTCGGTCATCGATTGTCTTTGCACCAGCTGCATCTTCAATTGTTTTTCGATCGTGGCCAAAGAATACCCAAGCTCGCTTCCCTTGACGTAGACTTTCTGTGCGTCACGGAAAGCAATGCCCCTTCCTCGGATGACTTCATAGTTGTATTGTTTCATGCGGTGCTCAAATTCTAAATAGCTTCTTGACTGTCGAATGGATAATTTAATGCGCTCTTTTAATTCCTCTTTGCGGATGTCATGACGCTCTATCAACCTTTCTTTCTGGGATAGATATCTCCGAGGGCTTAAGACCTGCCTTAGCCCAAGTTTAAGTTCCATGCCCCTGCAATACCTGGATATCTTCTGGTAATTATGGCTATCTGATACTGTCTTGCCGTCAAAGCCAATGCGATTAGCGACAATATGCAAATGTTGGTGGCCAGTGTCTTTGTGATAGATGGCTATGTACTGGTTGTTCTGAAAACCCATTTGCCTGGCGCATTCCTCGGCCATCTCGCTGAGCTTGCCTTTTTGTAAATGATCTTCCGGTGAAAGGCTGAGCGTGATATGCAGAACCGGCTTTGATAATTTTGGGTTAAGGCCTCTCACTCCATTAAATTGTTGTATAAGCTCATGCTTATCTCCATAACACATGTTATAATGCACCAATTCTGCGCGTCCCTTCATTACCAGCTGCTCGGTTTGCCTGAGCCTCATAGATTCCTTCAACTTCTGCTTCTTATCTTCCATGCAGTATAGAACACAGCCTTTAAAGGATCTGCCTATGGATACTTTCCCTATCATTCAAAATGTTGTTTTATGAGTTTTACGATGTTCCTGTTTTCTTCGATGTCTGCTAAAATGCCGTCTATTTCCATGGCATTAAAAACATCCCCACGGTTGCATCCTTTTGCAATCTGGTTAAGGTTAGCTGAATTGTGATTGAAGGTCGCTATGAGCAGCAAAGCTTCTTTCGGGAGTGTTTTTATTTTAATGTCAACTTGTCCTTTAAGACCGCACCCTCTTAAAAATTCGGACATCGATATCCCTGCTTTTTGAGCTTTATATTCAACGAGCTTCCTTTCTCTAAGGGTGCACATTACTGCGAGCTGCTCATCTCTTTTAACATTTTTTTTTGGCCTGCCGCCTTTGCGGTCCCAGGTCCTTTTCTTCACGGTTTCCATATCTCACGTTTTTTAATTTTTTGTATGTTTTTTCGTTCCCCATGAATCCGTCCCGTAGGGCGGATGAATGGGGCCAGCATAGTTTCGACGAAGGAGAAACATAGCTGGCTACTAATATTTCAAAATATAGGGTCATGTTTGTAGAAGTCATTATTGGTATTTTATCAGGATTTGATAAGCCATTCATTTAAGTCTTTGTATTATTTATAACGGAGGCTCTCGTCAAAGTATCTTGCTGACCATGCAAGAGCCATCTTGGTATTCCTGAGGCCACTGGTACCCGTGCCCAGAAATAGATGGATACGTCGATATTTTTCCATTAGCTTCCAAGCCTATTCAAAGAATGAAATAGAGTTAAGAGCCAAGGAATTGCCCTGCATTTTTGGCAGGTCTAGCAACAAGTTTCTATCAGATAGTGGTTGCGATTGAAAAGAAAGGAAGTTGAAAAAGCCATCAAAGACAAAAATTTTTTCTGTTGAATGATTTTTTATCTGTGATATCGTTTGGGCTGCTGCTCCTTTTGAAATATGCATTACGCTGCCGATTTAAAACTTGAAAAAATAAAAGAATAGCATAAAGCATCTGTACAAATATTTTATACAGATGCTAATACTTTAAGAAAAAATTAAGCAGATTTCTTCTCTGGCTTTTTTGTATCCAGCATGCGCTGGATGTCTTCTGAATCGTGATAGATCGCACCGCCTAATCTACTAAAAGGCAGAGTGCCATTATCACGCAGGTTCTGAAGTGTTCCGGGAGAAATGCCCAGTAGCTTAAGGACATCTTTTGATTTCAGATATTTTTTAGAAGGCTGGCCAACATGCTCTTTGAGCATGTTCTTGATTTCAAAAAGCAACTGTCTTTTGAAATCAGTTAGATCATCTGTAGTAAGTAACTGTTCCCTGTAAATCCGGGGCTTTTCAAAATAATTTTTTTTTTCATTCATCACCTTTTCCATAACGCACATTTTAATTATTAATAAAAATCACTCAATCAAAGTTATTTATTTCCGCTCATCCTAACGTTGGCTTTTAAAAAATAATTGTTAATTTGACAGTGTAGCACATACGCAAAATGTGTCACGAAATAAAATTGGGTCAATTCCATTTCATTCACTTTACTTGATTTTACAATTGTGGTTAAATCATTGCAATTTTGTTTAACCTATTTTACTTCATTTTACTGCAGCTAATTTTCCTTTTTCTTTGTTATCCTTCAGCCTGCTCTGTAAAAGTTCCATGTCCATCCCGATTTTTGATTGCGTTACACGGGCATAGATCATGGTGGTTGCTATTTTAGAATGACCAAGCATCTTGCTGATCGATTCTATAGGCACACCATTCATTAAGGTAACCGTTGTTGCAAAAGTGTGCCTCGCCAAATGAAATGTCAGGTATTTTTTAATCCCGGAGATTTCTGCAATCACTTTCAGGCTCCTGTTCATTTCCTGGTTGCTGATTTTGGGAAATACCGAGTCTCTGAATTTTGCATCTTCTTCTTTGCTGAATTTATCGGCTACCATGACCGCAGGTTCAAGCAAAGGGACATTTACTGCCAAGCCTGTTTTTTCACGGCTTGACTTGATCCATTTTACTCTATCAATGCTGGTCACTATTTGCTGTGGCTTCAATTCAACCAGATCAATATAAGAAAGACCGGTATAGCAACTGAATATGAACAAATCTCTGACCTTTTGCAGCATCACATTTGTAAGATCGTAATTTTCGATGACGGATAATTCTTCTGCGCTCAGGTAGCCTCTTTCAGTCCGCTTAAACTTTAATTGGTAGTGAGTGAAGGGATCTTTCTCTATCCATCCATTTTTCGCCGCCCACGTGACCATTTTTTTCAGCCGCTCAAGATGCTTCATCGTCCCATTATTGGTGCATGGGTCATTTTTCTTGAGCGGGTTGTTCCGCAAAAAATATTCAAAAGCTGTTATGAAGTCATACTTCAGATCATGAAGATAAATATCTGCGGGGTTATATTTTTTTTTAAGGAAATTTTGAAGATATTTTTCAGTCGTGAAATAATTTTTAAGGCTTCCTTGCTTAAGCACTTTATTCATTATCTCGTTGTGCTCTTTGGTCAGCCAGAGTAGTGTGT
>DATMMJ010000187.1:0-8383 GCA_035569795.1 Puia sp.
CCATTGCACGCAGAGCATAAATGCCCTGCCGGTCTTGTCTTTCAGCTCAATTCCTTCTATTGTTCCATCCAGGGTATTTGAATAAGCATTCACCAGCAGATTTTCTCCCAAGGCCTTTATATCAATAGCCTGATGATGCGCGCTATTGATCACACCAAAATGAACTGCAGCTATTTCATTAAGCAAGGAATCTTTTTCAACTTTCACTCCATGGGTTTTATCCTGGGTGTCCATTCGGTGGACCTCATTCAAGAGCCCTAGATCCTGCACCAGTTTGCCACCCTTCAGAACATTTACATGCTGCATCCCTCTGCAAATACCAAGCAACGGCAGATTTTGCTTTTGAGAATATTCAAAAACTTTTTGTTCATACAAATCTCTGTCAGTTTGAAAACTATCCGGCCTATTGTCATAATAAATACATTCTCCATAAAAAGACGGTTCGATATCAACACCACCTGTCAGGATAAAAGCATCACAGGTATGAATATCCTGCACATTATTATTTTCAAATGATAGTGCAATTAGCTCAACATCATTTTGTAAGTCTTCTTCAGTGAACCAATTCCAGTAATGCTGAAAATTTGTTTGGGTAAAGCTAATCCCGATTCTTTTTTTCATTGCTAAATAATTTTGCCTCATAAACTCTCAAAAGGATGCAACCAACGATTCATGACTTTCAACTAACTGGTCTATAAAGCTTCGCCATACAGCCTTCTGAAATCTGCTCTGCTAACAGGTTTTGGGTTATTGGGATGGCAGAAATCGGCAAATGCCAACTCTGCTAATGTCTCCATATGCTCTGGTTTTACACCAATCGCGCTTAACTTGATTGGCATCCCTATTTGTTGATTCAATTCCACTAAACGGTCTACCACCCCCTCACCTGTTTCGTTTTGCAATTCCATAGTTCTCGCTATGATTCTGAATCTGTCTTCAAACCCGCTTATGTTAAACTGCATGCCATATGGCAAATTCACTGCATTCGCGAGTCCATGATGTGTATCTAGTAAAGAAGAAAGTGGATGGGCAAGTGAATGCACTACTCCCAAGCCTTTTTGAAATGCTACCGCGCCCATCAGCGAGGCAATCATCATTTTGGATCTTGCTTCGAGGGAAGGACTATTGACTGCGTGGGTAATGGATGCATTGATCAAATAAATGCCTTGGAGAGCAATGCCATCTGCCATTGGGTGAAAACCTTTGGCCAGAAAAGCTTCCAGATTATGAGTGAGGGCATCCATCCCCGTTGCGGCAGTGATGAATGGAGGTAACTCCATTGTCAATAACGGGTCTGCAAACACGATTTTCGCTAGCAACTTAGGGGAAAACAGAATCCTTTTGCGATGTGTATCATCTTCCGAAATGACTGCACTGCGCCCAACTTCGCTGCCCGTACCGCTTGTGGTGGGGACAGTGATAAAATATGGGATGTCTTCAGTTACATATTTATCACCGCCAATCAGATCATCGTAATCAAACAAATCTCTATGATGATTGATTTGTAAGGCAATCGCCCGCGCTACGTCCATGGCAGCGCCTCCGCCAATGCCGATGATGCAATTTCTTTTTGTTTCTCTGTAAACATCGGTTCCTTTCAGTACATCCGATTTTACCGGGTTTTTATGAATACCAGAAAACACTTCAACAGATATCATATTTTCAGCAAGGCCCTCCTTTATTTTTCTAAAAAATCCTAACTGCTCCACCATAGTATCAGTAACAATTAGCGGTTCTAGCAAACCGTTAGCTTTTAGATGTGCGGGCATTTCGTTCACTGCACCCGGTCCAAATCTTATTATTGTCGGAAAATTATATTGACGAATAATATTAAAATCTGTCATACTTTTTATTAAGCGTCAAATTTAAGAATATAAATGTGAAGCAATATGCCGATAGTGAACTAAGAGTAGAGAATTCAGCAGCAAACGGATTTGATATCAGGATATCGTTGTGCCATAAAAAACCTCAAACCAGTTTCATTTGCACGGGGTCCCAGTTGATGATTTTTTTCTGGAAATAGCTTTCATTGGCTGCCAGGCAAGGAGCAGCTGCGCGAAAGCCGAACACTGGATCTTCGACAACAGGCGTGCCAGTACGTACGCCTTCAAAAAAATTATTGAAGTGCTCCAGATGCGCATCGAATCCTTCCGGCGCCCTGTATGTGGTTGGCGCCAAACTGGTTTCCTGCTGATCCTGGGCTGAATATTTTTGGTTATATGCTTTCAGGAGGTCTTCCTGCATGGCCTTGGGATAAGTATCCAGCGAATCCCATCCGCCAATTCCGGGTGCTTTGCTCATTTTATGGTGGGTGATCGTGAACCTGTTTTCATTCATATCCATGACACCTTCCGAGCCAATGAATTTTGTTGTACCAACTTCACCCTGGCCGCTGATGAAATTAACGCGCAAGACTACCTGAAACGCCGGAAGTTCCGGTGTTTCAGGATATTGCATGATGCCGCACATTACGTCCGGCACATCGCGTCCATCCTTCCAGTAACACAACTGCCCCGAAGCAAAGATTTTTTCCGGGCCTTTTGACCCTGTGATGGCATGAATGCCACTGAATAGATGAACGAACAAATCGCCGGCAACACCGGTGCCAAAATCGCGATAATTGCGCCACCAAAAGAATTTCTTTGGGTCATACGGCTGTTTTGGCATGCCCGCAATGTAACGGTCCCAATCGACGGTCTGCGGGCCTTCATCCGTGGGCATCGTGTATTCCCATGCCCCCAACGCGCTTTGCCTGTCAGTGAAAGCTTCGATGCAACTCAACTGGCCGATCTCACCAGCCCTGAATAATTCTCTTGCCTTGGCAAATGCAATGCTGCTCACGCGTTGGCTGCCCACCTGCATGGTTTTTTTTGTGCGCTGCTGTGTTTGTACCACCTGCAATCCTTCACTTAGTTTATGCACCATCGGCTTTTCACAATACACTGACTTGCCCTTGTTCATCGCATCTATGGATATGCGCGCATGCCAATAATCGTTTGTAGCTATGATCACTGCATCCACATCTTTGCGTTCCAATATCTCGCGGTAATCCTGTGTGGTGAAAATATTTTTGCCATACATTTCTTTTGCCCTTTCGAGTCGACCTTTATAAAGATCACATACGCCAACTAACTGAACACCGGGGGCTTTTAAGGCAGTTTCTGCATCGTGATTTCCCATGATACCCATACCGATAACTGCAATATTTATTTTGTCGTTAGCAGTTATCCTATTTTCATGATGTATAATGCGCTCTTCTGCTTTTTCCCCTTCAGCAAGGGTTGATAAAGAGCCTGCTGACAATAATAATCCTGTGCTTCCCAGCTGCTGCAAAAATCTGCGACGGGAATTTGAATGATTTGACTCCATGAAGATTTATATTTTATGCCTTGCGCTTTTCAAGCGCAAGGCATTGAAAAGTGAAAATGCATTTTGTTGTTTACCCCGCATCATCCCTATTGTATTGACTATTTCAATTTCGCAACCTGTTCTGTAAAATATTTTCTTGTATTGATGACGTCTGGCACATTGTTGTACCAATTGCTTTCCTGCTCAATGGACAGCATGCCGGTGAATCCCTGGCGTTTTAGTTCTGCAAAGATTCCGGGAAAATCATTAATGCCATTGCCTACAGTGGTGTCTTTGGCATCTGTATTATTAAATTCTTTGATATCTTTTAAATGGACTCCATAGACATGCCCCTCCAATTTCTTTAAACAATCGACTGGGTTCAAACCATTGCGGGACCAATGACCAACATCTGCGCAGGAGCCAATGTTGGGATGGCCAACAGTTGCCGCAAGCACGGAGTCCGGTGACCAGTAATCGTTTGGTTTAGGATGATCATGAATAGCAATTTTGATATTATAAATCCCAGCAAGGCTGTCCACTTGATTCCATTGATTTTTTAAAGGCTCTGCTGTAATATAACTGAGACCAAATTCTTTAGCGAGTTCAAAATATCTTTTCCATTCATCAACAGAAGATGCGGTGATAACACCCATCGCAACGATGCTTATACCTTTTGATTGCAAGATCGTTTTTAGTTTCGCCCTGCTGTCAGCAGACATGCCAATGCCAAAACTGTCTTTCATGCCACCGCCCAAAGGTTGGCCGGGAATTGCTTCAATGAATTTAATGCCTGCGCTGTCCACTTTATTCAATGCTGTCGTAAAATCAAAATAATGGAATGTCCACATTTGCACACCAAGCTTCCAGCTCTTCGTTACATCAACAGAATCTATTGAAGCTTTGTTCCCGGTTTGTTCTGTCGCATTGTTGCAATGGGTAAACAATGAAATAGTAAAAAAGAAAACCAACAGGGAGAAAATTAATTTTTTCATACAGCGTGTTAATTTAAAAAGTTAAGCAATAAGAATTGAAGTTAAGGGTTAATGGTTAATAATGGAATCGTAGTTCTGCATCACTCATCACGGGCAATTTATTATTGAATGCGCTATTTTAATTTCGCGACTTGTTGTTCAAAAAAATCTCTTGTGCTGATCACATCCGGCACATTATTGTACCAGTTGCTTTCCTGCTCAATCGAAAGCATGCCTTTAAAACCCTGGCGTCTTAATTCTGCAAAAATCGCTGGAAAATCATTAATGCCTTTACCAACCACCGTGTCGGCTGCATGTGTATTATTAAACTCTTTGATGTCTTTTAGATGCACGCCAAAAATGTGCCCTTCTAATTTTTTCAAACAATCGACCGGGTTTAGGCCGTTGCGGGACCAGTGGCCAACATCTGCGCAGGAGCCAAGGTTTGGATGGCCAATAGTGGCGGCGAGCACGGAATCCGGCGACCAGTACACGTTTGGCTTGGGGTGGTCGTGTATGGCAACTTTTATTTTATAGAGCCCTGCAAGGCTGTCAACCTGATCCCATTGATTTTTCAGTGGCTCCGCGGTAATATAGCTGAGTCCAAATTCTTTTGCCAGATCAAAATATTTTCTCCAGTCTTCTATTGTTTTTGGCACAATCACGCCCATCGCAACAATGCGGATGCCTTTTGATTTCAATAATTCTTTCAACTTTGTTTTGTCTTCGGTGGACATACTGATACCGAATTTCCCTTCCATCCCACCACCCAGGGTCTGTCCTGGGAAAGCTTCAATGAATTTTATTCCAGAACTATCCACTTTATCCAGCGCCGTAACAAAGGGGAAATAATGAAAAGTCCACATCTGCACCCCAAGCTTCCAGTCTTTAATTGCATTGCCAGCGTTTTTCGCAGAAATAAACGGGAAAATGGTAAATAGTAGGAAGAAAAAAGAGGAGATCATCTTTTTCATATAGCAAATTTTGTATGATGATAAGATAATGAGGCTTGAAGTTAAGGATTATCGGTCAATGGTGCATAGCCAAATGCTCTCGTGCCAACAATGCCGACTTCTGATCTTTGGAGGGGGTCATCGATCAGAATTTTAATTTGCCTCCTCGCCATTCACGATTGACGACTACATTTGCAAGATGAAGAAACTTTTTTTGCTGGTAGTGGTACTCGCTGCTACTAGTGAACTTTCATTTGGTCAATTAAATAGAGAAGCAATCTACACAGATTTTGTTCTTTACCAGAAAAGAGTTTCCCTGGAAAAAGATTTGCGCGAACGCATAATCGCCAAAACTTTTTCGCTTCCTCTGGACAGTAATACTGAATATAAATACGCATCGGCCTGTGATGCTGTTACTCAGTTCCTTTTTGCAAATAGGGATGTTGAAAAAGGTTTTAGAAAATTGTTTTCTTACTACGACACTTTGGAATATGACACAAAGAAATCGTTTCTGGAAGCGCTATATGCGGTATATCCAAAGGATTTCAAAGAAAATGTGCAGACCGTAATTGAAAAAGAAAATGACCCACGGTTATTTTCCATCTGCGCAGTGTATTTATCCCGCTGCGATACTTCGGTTTATAATGCCAACCTTCTTAAAATAAAAATGGTTGAAAAATTTCCTGGCTATGACACGCTGGCCGTGGTTGCAGAGCTTGAAAAATACCTGAACTATCATAATGCTTATATCCAAAAAAAATTGCCTGATATTAAGGAGCTGTTCAAATATCAGCAAAACACCCGGCAGAAAATAATTTATTCTTTTCAGAGGTATAACCGCGATTACCCCGGTATCGCAATTGTACAAAATGCGGACGGACGATTTGTAAAAGATGCAAACTCCCGGTTATTGATATTTGAGCAGCTTGCGCGGTCAGGCTCCGATCTTCCTTATTTTATCACCAATGGCAGTACACCGCAAGGCATCTATAGCATACAAGGGACTAATATATCTCATAACCATTTTATTGGCCCGACCCCAAACCTTCAGCTCATCGTCCCTTTTGAAAATAAATGGGAGAAATATTTTCAGCAGGACTGGAACCCAACCAAGGATTCACTGATCCAATACAAAAATTTATTGCCGCCAAACTGGCGCGACTTTGAACCCATGATGGAAGCGTGGGAGGCGGGGAAAATTGGACGCACTGCAATCATTGCACACGGAACTGCTATAGATCCTGAATATTTTAAAGACAAACCATTCTATCCACTCACGCCCTCACAGGGATGCTTGTCTGCAAAAGAGCTCTGGAACCCTACCAGTGGAAGATTATTGATGAGCGAGCAATTTAATCTGGTGAGCGCCTTTCAGTCGACTCCAGGACTCAAGGGATATTTGTATGTCATCAATTTAGATAATCAGCAAAAAGCAGTGACCAGATCTGAAATTGAAGCAATGGTAAAAAGTTTTGAATTTAATAAATGACATTTAAAACCCATGGAAATCTATATGCTTTCTGCTGAAAATATTTGTATAGTAGTTCAACAAAACGGCTAGCTCATATCTTTTGATATTTCTTTGCAAATTGAAATTGGATAACCCCAAATCATTTTTCCAGAATGGCTCATCAAAAAAATAACCTGCATGAAAACCTGCGCGGTTAGTTAAGACCTTTAAATGAATCATTTCTCCTCCAGATATAATTATGCGCATGGCCTTCTCTATAGTCATCAAGCTGCCATCATTTGACTCGCTCGCGGTGTATGATGAATCAACGCTCCAGATACCTTCCTCAAATTCATGCACGCTTATCGTACTATCCGGATAAAAAAAAGTTTTATTTTCCCAACCTTCTGGCTTTCCAAAGCCCTTTAAAATTCCTGTAGCGCCTGCTTTCTGAACCGCTTGCCAATGAGGGCTTTCAGGCTTTACATCCACAAAGGGCATGATATAACATTTTTCATTCAGCAATGCTTGTTGCACGGTTCTGATATCAATATCCCGCGGTTGGAGATCATGCTGCGCCGATAATGCCGCTATGATTCCTGCAGCTTGTCCTGTAAGCAAGACAACAGGTTGCAGTCTAGTGGCACCATTTACCATATTAGAAACAGAGATCCCTTTTTCGCAAACGATCAGCCCATCCATTTTTTCGGGAATCAATGTGCCCATTGGGACATTGAATGACGGGATTTTCGGGAAATCAATAAACGGGATCTTGGTATTTTGCCCATGATGATGATCAACAGGATAATCACCTACTGCAATACCCGTACGATAAAAACGATCCTCTATACCATAAGGGTCTACAAGGTGATTGATATTGAAACGCACGATTCCTTTGACTCTTCTCCCTTCGCGGTTATAGGGGATGATTGCTAAGCCATTATCGAGTTCATCAAGTGCAAGTCCCAGATTTCTAAACCCCAATGTTGTTTGTATGAAATAAACAAAGCCAAGGGCATGTAGTTTAGCAGATTCATATTTCTTACCTCTTTGTTCATGATCATCATCAACGACATTCAAATAGGAGTCGTTGCCATGTGCCGGCCAATTGATCATGTATTTATTGTGCGGAAGCTTGCCGTAGTTGAGCATAGTTTGTGCATCCACATTATAGGGTTTATCAAAACAGGGCGCAGAGGTGCAGCAACAATAATAATTTTTAGGATCATATCCCGGCGGAGCAAGTATAGTTTTGTCTGCTTGCATTCCGCAATCTTTTAAAATTACCACCCAGGTCAGGTCCTGAATGATATTAGTTTTGCCGGGAGCCATCTTTTCATTTGAATAGGATGGATCCTCCGTTCCAAGATCATATGCACAACCGGCGTTCGCAAACACATCACCCAGTTCAGTCGCATCAATGGTTATTTTAGCTCTCACGACCATGGTATCTTGTTTTTCATTATTAAAAACAGCCCCTGTGATTTTATTTCCTTCTTTTTCTACTCTTTTAAAATCCCATCCATATATTATTTCCAGGTTTTTTTCTTTTTCAGACCACGCTTTGAAAATACTGTCTCCAACATGCGGCTCAAAACAGGTTTCGCTTACCCAGCCTGTCCCTAGATTTGTTGTTCCATAATGGGTATATAATGCCT
>DATMMJ010000188.1:0-4404 GCA_035569795.1 Puia sp.
GCGGGATACAGTTTTGTGGTGGCAACGCAACTGCAACAGCTATCCAGGCTGCCACGAAAACGGTTCAAGCTGGTGCTACCGGTTTAAATGCCGGGTATCTGATCTTAAGACAATTCACTCAACTGGGCAGCGCTCCAGTTAACCTCGTATTGAGCAATACAGCTACCTACTTACAATTCGGGCCTAGTTCTGCCATCGGCGGCAACCTGACTTCCTCAAGCCCGGGACTATTTTTTAATGGCTGCACTTTTAGCGGGACAGTAAATTCTACTAAAACGGGATCTACCAATGATGCAAGCACAGGGAACAATATTTTTAACGGCGCAAGCACTTTCACCGATTTGGGGTCCGGGTATCTCATGTTTGGCAACGGCAATGCCGATCAGTTTAATGCAGCATCTACTTTCAACAATACCGGAAGCAGCAATATTTATGTCGCATGGAACAGCAGCAACAATATTTTTGGAGGCGTTGCAACTTTTAACAACACGCCCACTGCCAATACAGTGATCGAAGTTAGCTGGAACTCAGCGGGAACTGTCTTCAATAATAATATCGTGGTGACTTCTACCAACGGCCAGGGAGTCCAATTTTGCGGTGCTGCAGCAGCGACAGCCACTTTAGCGGCAGCCAACACTATTTCTGTAGGAGCCGGAGGGTTCAGTTCAGGCATCTTATTGCTCCAGCGATTTACCCAAGTGGGTGCAACGGCGCAAAGCCTTACTTTGACTGGCACAGGGAACTTAACTTTTGGACCTTCTTCTGCATTTGGAGGAAATATGACTTCCGTAAGCCCTACTTTATTTTTTAACGGCTGCGATTTTGGCGGGACGGTAACTTCGATAAAGAATGGCCCATCAAACGATGGCTCTATCGGCAATAACACTTTTAATGGAGCATTCACTATTACAAATACAGGTTCTGGGTATTTGCTAATGGGAAATGGGAATCCTGATATTTGGCAATCCACAGCCACGTTCAACAATCTGAGTACAGGCCAACACATGTACCTGGCTTACAACAGCAGTGGTAACATTTTCAATGGCGACGTGGTTTTTAATAATCAACCATCTTCCACCACCTTATGGATATACCCAAATTTCAGCGGGATCAATACGCAGTTCAATGGCAACATCAGTGTGGTGAACGTGAATGGTGGGGGCATTAGTTTTGGGGCCGGCACCGGAACATCAACACTTGCGTCCGGCAAATCAATCAGCGTAGGAGCTGGGGGGTTCAATTTTGGAGGACTGATTTTTAGAAATTTTACGCAGACCGGACTCGGATCTGCACAAAATATTACATCAACAGGCACAAGCTACATTCAATTTGGACCCAGTGCTTCCTTTGACGGGCCCGTAACTTCTTTAAGCCCGGGGTTGTTTTTTGACGGTACTGTTTTTAATGGAATTGTCAATTCCACAAAGACAGGTACAACCAACGACCAAAGTCAGGGCAGCAACATCTTTAATGGTTCAAGTACGTTTACAAATAATGGCACAGGCTTTTTATTAATGACAAACAATACAGCCGACGCATATAACGGAGATGTGTCCTTTGTAAAAAATAGCACGGGGCTCATTTATCCCAACTATAACAATAACAGTACCTACAGTGGCAATCTAAATGTTTCAGCTTCTACCACCATTACATTCGGAGCAGGTACAGGCACGGCAACATGTAATGGGATCGGCTTGCAAAACATAAATGCAACAGCAGCCACTCCTACGCCTGTTTTTACAAGACTTATATTAAATAATACCGGCAGCGGCGTTACTTTAAATACCAGTTCCATAAATGTATCCAGCAACCTTACTTTGACATCAGGGTTGCTTAACACTTCGACAACTTATATTCTGACAATGCTCAACGGCTCTAGCACTGCAGCGGGCACAGCATTATCAACAAGCTATGTTAATGGACCGATGAAGTACCAAAAATCAACGGCCGGCATTTCTACTTTGAATTTCCCGATCGGCAAGAGCCCCGATTGCAGGCCAGTGGTCCTCACAATCAATCATACCAACGGCACCCAGTACAACTATCAGGCGCAGTTGTTCAATGCAAATGCAAATGCGTTAGGTTATAGCTATCCCCCTACAGTTGATGAAGTATCACACCGTCATTATTACACCATTGGCCGCACCGACGCTGCAGGCACAAACCAGCCTACAGCCGCCTTGAGTGGCAACCAAACAATTCAGATATTTTTTGGAAATAATGATGTGGTAATTAATGGGGGCACACTTACGATTGTAAAAAACACTTTCCTTGCACCGACTTCATGGATTGATATTGGTGGTACTGGGGGTCCTATTTACGCCGGCGGAGCAAATCTTTTAGGGAGCCTCAGTTCAACTTCTTCCCCTAGTGCATTCAACTCATTTTCAACTTTTGCATTAGCGGACCAAGTAGGTGGCCTTAACCAATTGCCAACCCAGGTGATCAATTTTAATGCGCAGCTTGTTAATAAAACGGTGGATTTATCATGGACTACTGAATCGGAAACAAACAACGCGTATTTCACGATAGAAAAAAGTATAGATGGAGTTAGTTTTGGATTCATGCAAAAAATCCCGTCGCAGGCTTTGAACGGGAACAGCACAATAGCGTTGAACTATGTAGCATATGATGCAAACCCACATAACGGCATCAACTATTATCGCTTAAAACAAACAGATATCAGCGGCAATACTAGATATTGGAATATTGTATGGGTAAACAATAATCAAAAACAATCAGTTTCAGTATATCCCAATCCAACTTCGGGTACGATTGCTGTAAGCGGACTTGACATAAATGAAAATAATCTAAAAGTCGAATGGTATGACATCAGCGGAAGATTAATAACACAAGAAAATGTGCCCGTGCAAAACGGTGTGGCTAAGCTGTATGCCGAGTTTAATAATGGGGTTTATCTGTTAAGGTTTATATCCCCAGACGGAACCATTAATCAATTCAAGGTGATCTTCAGGAAATAGTAAATACCTTTAAAATCACAGAAACCGGCTCATCAGTAAAATAGCCGGTTTCTTTTTTTTGTAATTTTAGAATAGCCCAGTACGGCGCCATAATTTGCTTCCCATTTATTTCATCATGATATCCTGCCATGAGGGTCCGGTAAAACCTTAAAAATTACTGCTCGATAATCCTTCGTTGTTATCAGCAGGGCGCCTTTTTTTTCATGAAAAGTTAAATCCATTCATAATGACTATTTTTATTTTAAATTTTCCACCAGGGGAAATATTTATTACCTCACAAATTTAAATCATAACTATGCAACAGAACATACCGCTTAAATTAGAAGAGTTAAAACGCCGCAGAGAAGCATTCATGGACACCTTAAAGGGAGACAAGAGAAATGTTTCAGCACTTGACAAGTTGGCGTTATGGATAACGGTTAAAGTAGGGAGCATGGGGTTTTTTTTAATCATTTTCCTCTGGACGACTTGTTGGCTTAGCTGGAATATTTTTGCTCCATCAAACTTGCGCTTCGATCCCTATCCTGGATTTGTTCTTTGGCTATTTATTTCCAATATGATCCAATTGTTTTTAATGCCCCTGATAATGATAGGCCAAAACCTGCAATCGCATCATGCAGACATAAGGGCAGAAGCAGATCTGAAAATAAATGAACTTTCCGATATAGAAAATGAAACGATATTGATTCATCTGGAGAACCAAAACGAGATGATCCTGGAGATACTCCAAAATATGCAGTCCCAAAAACTCCCAACCTGACAGCAAATAAATTGAAAATGCCTTGTGAAAAAACCACTAATGATGCATGGTACAAAAAATTTAAAGGATTCCCTCCCTATCCCCTGGGGCTCGAAAACCAGGGATTGCAAATTATTTCGCTTATATATATACGTTAGTACTTGTAAACACAGATACTTGCCATACTTAAACCCTAGAGATCTTCGCCGCTTGATCAATGAGTAAAAAACCAGGACATCTTTTACTTGTAAAGCGTGCTGTGTCATTAATTTCTTACTGGTTTGCATGCTTCACATATTTCTCCAGCCACTGATTCTGCTCCCAGAGCATGTGCAATAAATTTTCCCTTCCCCTGTATGCATGCGCTTCATAAGGTAGGAAGACAAGGCGCACTGTGCCGCCATTGCCTTTGATGGCATTGAACAGCCGCTCGCTGTTAATGGGAAATGTACCGGTATTATCATCTGCCTCCCCATGAATCAGCAACAAGGGGGTTTTAATTTTATCTGCATAGCTGAAAGGACTCATGCTATAATATAATTGCGGCGCTTCCCAATAGGTCCTGTCCTCATTCTGGAAACCAAATGGAGTAAGCGTGCGGTTATATGCACCGCTGCGTGCAATGCCTGCTTTAAAAAGGTTGGTATGTGCCAGCAGGTTAGCTGTCATGAATGCACCATAGCT
>DATMMJ010000189.1:0-6371 GCA_035569795.1 Puia sp.
CTCATCTGTTTGCAGCTGCCGTACCCGTTTGTGGCGGCGGAGATACATCAAGAGCGGCTTCCATATCGCATATACCTATTTGGATTTTTAATGGCGCGGAAGACGCCGCCGTGAACCCCCTATATTCGCTTGGCATGCTGCAGGTTTTAACAAAAGCCGGCGCGCATCCGGGTTTTACGCAATATCCCGAAGTTGGACATTTCTCCTGGTTGGGCGCCTATTCAGATCCTCTAATGATGGAATGGTTGTTCAGGCAGCATAAATAACCCAAATACAGCCACAATAAAAGGCTGATAAATTCTTTGAATCAGATGACCCATCTTCAGATGACATCTTCCTACTAAGATGTCATCTGCATTTATAACCGGCAGCGGTTTCGTTTTGAGCTAGGTGCAATAATCCGGCCCTTAAATGAAATGAGAATCTTATATTAGTGAGCCAAACACACAGCAAAGACAATGACAAATAGATATAAAAATGACGTGATTGAATGGAAAAAGATCCTAAATCTTAAAAACTTCCTGCAATTATTATTGGGTACAACGCTAGCCGTGCTTGCTATGAAAGGCTTTATGATACCCAACCATTTTATGGATGGAGGGATTACAGGTATATCCATTTTGCTTCGTGAATTACTACATGTGAATATCAGTATCCTGGTTATTATCCTCAATTCGATTTTCATATATCTCGGCTACAAAAGGATCGGAAAGACTTTTGCTGTTCAAACCACCATCGCCGTTGCCATCCTGGCAATGGGGTTGTTTTTTATAAATATAAAGCCTATAACAACCGATAAGCTATTGATTGCTATTTTTGGAGGGATCTTGATTGGGACGGGCATTGGCCTGGTAATCCGCGGTGGTGGCGTGATAGACGGCGCTGAAGTGATCGCTGTATTCACCAGAAGAAAAACGGGTTTCTCTAACAGCGAGATTATAATGCTCATCAATACCATCATTTTTGCTGTTGCAGCCTTCGTGTTTGGCATTGAAACTGCGATGTATTCGATCATCACTTATTTTACCGCCACCAAAGCAACTGATTATGTGGTGGACGGCATCGAAGAATTTACTGCCATGAATATCATCTCCTCCAAGCAGGAGGAAATAAAAAATCTCCTTGTCAATGAACTCGGCAAAGGCATAACGGTATTTAAGGGCGAGAGGGGCTATCTGCCCGGCAGTTTTGATATCAAGACCGATGCCGAGATTATTGTGACCATTGTCACACGACTTGAAATAAAGCAGATTGAGGAGAACGTGATGGGGATCGATCCTAAGGCATTTGTGTATGTGCAAAGTGTGAAAGAAGCCGCAGGGGGTGTGCTCAAAACAAAGTCTCATAAAAAATAATCCGTCAATGAAAGAATTTGTATTGAGACTGCTGAAAAAAAAACTCTCTCCCTTTTATTATTACCACAACTATGAGCACACACTTTATGTACTAAACAAAGCACTGGAAATTGCGAAGCATGAAAATTGCACTGCAAAAGAGATTAGGTTGTTGCGCGCCGCCGCACTATGGCACGATGCAGGATTCATTAATGTATACGAAAATCATGAAGAAGAGAGTTGTAAGCTTGCGAAGGAATTTTTGCCCCGCTTTGGATATGCAAAAGAAGACATAAATAAAATCTGCGAAATGATCATGGCTACTAAGATACCTCAATCACCAAAAAATAAATTGGAAGAAATAATTGTGGATGCAGATCTTGAATACCTTGGCACAGACAAGGCGGTCGCAAATGCCAATAATCTATTTATGGAGCTGCAGCATCTCGATCCATCCTTAACAAAAAAGAAATGGGACAAAACACAGATTCTATTTCTCCAGCAGCATCATTACCTCACTTCGTTCTGTAAACAAACTAAAGAGCAGGCAAAACTACTGTACTTAAATCTCCTGATCGATGAAAAAGGATAACGCTTGCAGTAAACCATTGGCTAGAGATTAGGAACCCCATCAGCTTACGATTTATCCCTTTCTGCCACCTGATACCTTGCCAGCAATTTGCGTTGCAGCTCTTTCTCAAATTTTTTTGGTTTTACCCTGCAGTCTACATAAAGCTTTTGATTTTTGATCTCGATGGCTACTTCGCCCGAAAGTTTGTTGCGAAATATGAATGCAGTGAGAAAGAATTTTACTCTTTCGATAGTGGTTGCTTTATCTGTAATGCACTCGCCATATTTTTGCGTTTCAAAAATTACACCGTCAGCGAATGCTAAAGAGGTTTTGATGATTTCCATATGGTAATTGGAATTTCTCCTAGCAAGCTAACTCTAATAACTGAGATTAATTGCCACAAGGGCTAAATTTTGATCAGTACAATATTACTATACAATTACTTTTATCCCATTTGCTTGGGGGGTATTCACCCATCTTTATCGAGTTTGGATATCGGCACACTACATAGCAAGCAACACGGCCACATAGTGGCAAATTGCTGCTGTAAGAACAAACACATGCCACAGAGCATGTGTGTACATGCGCCTATCCCACACATAAAAAAACACGCCTACCGAATATAGTACGCCGCCCAGAACTATAAAAATGATTACAGAAAGCGGTAGGTGAGTGAAAAAAGTCCGGCCACCAACAATCAGCATCAAGGCCATCAGCACGTAAATGATCACTGAAGCTATTTCCAGTTTCCCGGTAAACCATACCTTAAAAAAGATGCCTGCTACCGTGAGCCCCCAAAGCACTGATAACAAAGTAATGCCAAAAGTATTATTCATATACACGAGCAGGAAGGGTGTATACGTACCGGATATCAGAAAATATATACTGATATGATCCAGTATCTTGAAAGTTCTTTTCATAGAAGGCTCTTGCAAAAAATGATAGATCGTGGAACTTGCAAAAAGAAATAAAAAGCAAAAGCCATAAATGCCCGCGCTTACAATGCCGGGTGTGTTATGGTGCGCAGTGGCGATCCCGCTAAGCACAGGAAGGCCGCTAATCCCAAAAAGAACCCCAATACCATGTATCAGGCCATTCACACGTTCCTGCTTGCGTGTATAGGCAACCATAGATATCTTGTTTTTGTAATAAGTGTATATCAGTAGAATCGTACTTGACTAATCCCGGTTGACTCGTTGCCCTTTTCTTCTAAGAGCGCCGGATTGCAAAAATACGGCGCTTGCGAATATTTGAATATCCACCGGTTTTCAATATATTATCGTTTATCAGGCAAAAATAGCCGACCTTTGCCCGGATTATTAGTTTAATTAATTAAATAAAATTAAAAATGCCAAACGCATCTTACCGAGAAAAGCGGGATAAACAAAACGAGAAACTGAATGAGTTGCACGCAAGCTTGACGGAAAACCAAGTGTATTTTGAAAAAGATAAAAAAAGCCTGAGGATGTCGACAATAGTCGTTAAGACTGAAAAACCCGTCAAGAAGATTAAAAAGAAATAAGACTTTTTTTTCTAAATCGTATGTAAAGCTGCTATCCTTCAGATAGTCTGTCAATAGTCAAATCTTCGATCATCGTCAGCTAGTACTCAATATGCAGTAATTCTGCACATCCATAATCGCTCAACCATCCTTCAAATTACAATCCTGATTCTACCTGCATTGCCTTGGGTGCAATCTGAAAACTTGATTCATAATCCAGGAAAGTGCGCAAAATTTTGACCCTCATAGCGATTTTGACACCGAACTTATTGTCCAGCTTCAATTTTTTTATTTCGACCAAAGCATCTGAATAATTTTGCAAGGCCAGTATATAGTGGCCATCATTTTCGTTGCGGACCCCCTGACGGTATAATTCTGTATGGCTGGTTTTTTTGTATCGCGCAACAAGAACAAAAACAATAATGACCGAAATTAACAGGATCACTAAAAAAATGTAAATGGGTGGTGGCATTTGGTGGTATGCTTTAAGTTTTGAATCAAAAGCAAACTACGCTTTATATTGAAGGGTCTTAGGAATGTGCAAAAAAGTTTTGCAAATGGTGAATAACGGGGAGAATGTGCAAAAAAACTGACCTTTTACTACTCTATTCTATTTCGTGTTGATATCTTATTTGGTCTTCTCTTCCTCCCTGGCCGCGACCCCACCCCGACAGCAACGGTTATACATTAGGTAATTTTTAACTGGATTGCAAAAGGGTGCCACGAGGTGGAGCTTAAGGGTGTTTCCCCCGCTTTGTTTCTAGACTTAGAACTAAGCATTGTAAAGATTTCTCTCTTAAAAAAAGGCACACGCCTCACGGTAGCTTAATTTATCAATAATAATAGGGATAACGCAATATGAAATCGTTTTTTTGCTTAGCTTTTACTATATATTTGTACTCAATCGCAGTTCCCTCTTTAGGTTTATGTATAAAGAAAAAAGGGCCGTACAAACTTTAGACTGCAACATGTCTATTGCTGTTAGCGCAGTACCCGATTAACCTTGAGCATATGGGTCGCGAGCAGCCCTCGAACTTGAGTCAAACCCAAAAAACAAAATAAATGAGCCCTGAAATAAATAAAATTTTAGAAGAATGGAAACAAACTAAACTCTACGAGTTTGAAGAACGTGGATTTAAGATTCTGCCAAATCCTTCTATGGAAAAAGAATATTTTATTGAGCTCGTACATACCGCGAAAATCAGGATAGGAAAAAGAAGTTATCCGCTTAAATCGAAAAAGAAGTTTATTACTTTCACGCACCATGATGATCAAAATTCAGATGGTGGAAACATCATCAGACTAGGTTGGGCAATGGAGGAACTTGGTAAAAAATTTGATGGGAAAGTCAATAAAAATCTTGATATAGTATATAAATATTTTGAAAAAAAATTACAAAAATAGTCCCAACGCGTAAAAAACGCTGAGTAATACATCCCTCTTACAAAAACGCAATTCGCGTTACTGCTCATTTTTCTCATTATCTTTAATTTGATTAAAACCGCGAAGTATCTCTTTATCTGCAAGATAAAAGGTGGTTTAGGCAATGGTGAGGGCTTAGCTGATTTTTTGCATGCAATAAGATAATAATATGGCAATATGCAATTGATGTTCAATTTGCAGAGGCGTCCTACATTTATTATTGGACACTGCTGCAACATTTTTTCTTGGACTTGCTATTTTTAAGAGTAAGCCTTCCCGTTCCCGGGAGGGCTTTTGGATTGCTCATTGCAAGCAGCAACCGCATGAGCGTTGTAAATTATCTAAGTTTGCATTTGAAAAAAATGAAAGCCGGTAAGATTCCTTGAAGATGTTTTTTGCCTTGAAATTCTATCTCGCTTTGCTTATCCTTGCGACCCGGCAACCTCAGAATTTAGTTTTCCTCTCTTTAGCTTTTTTACTCATTACACGCATTTTACTCAAGGATAATATTCTGGTAACAATCACTTTCCCATCCCAGTATAGATTGTGCCTAAATTGATAATATGTCACTTCTCGGTTTGCTGGACAGGATCGACAAAATCCTTTTTGTTCTGATACATAATGATGCAGACCATAGTATACTCGACCAGCCAATGCTTTTTTTAAGAAACCCGTATACATGGATCCCTCTTTATGCATTTATGTTACTGTATGTGATAAAAAAAGGGGAAAATAATGCCTGGCAATTCATTTTACTAAGCATACTCACATTTTCAATTACCGATATCGTTACCTCTCATTTATTAAAGCCATTTTTTGAAAGGCTGAGGCCATGTTGGGACCCGGAATTGCACAGAGTGATAAGAAGCCTGGTGAACTGTGGCGGGACATATTCTTTCCCATCTTCCCATGCCGCTAACCATTTTGGGTTAGCTACCTTTTGGTATTGGTCTCTATGGTTGATGACAGACAGAAAGTGGAACTGGCTTTGGGTATGGGCCATTGTTATTTGTTATGCGCAGGTATATGTGGGCAAGCACTATCCTTTGGATGTTCTTGCTGGCGGATTTTTTGGTTGGATGGTAGGCGCAACATCCGCAAAAATTTTTCACCGGTGGGCATATAACGGAAAAAAAATTTACCCCGAAATCGCTGCTGCATAATCTGCGGGGAAGTCTAGAAGAAAATCTAAGCTGAGTTAAAAAATTATTTTCTGAACAATCCTATTCTTAGAATAGAACAATTAAGACGAAAAGCTTTACAACTGTCTGTTTTGTGCTTTTTGGACTAATCCGCGTCGCGGGTCAACCGTATTTTCCAATAATTCCGAATCTATTAGATCAATGATATCTGAATCAGTTTTCAGATCAAATTTTCTAGCAAATAATAATGGTGATTTTTTCAAAGAATAAAAATCGCTTGTTGTGAGTATACCCGGCCTTGCTCCACCTGACGACCAATCGATATAGCGGGAGGCCGTGTTGATAACAGTGTCCCTTAAATGAGAGTTCATGAGGATCGTGCTTATCAGGAATTCATCAGG
>DATMMJ010000190.1:0-3082 GCA_035569795.1 Puia sp.
TTCAATCCATTATTTGCAATTATCTCTCCCAATGTGTTTTTCAAATCGTCGTTCTCAAAAATCACGTGCACATTTTTGAACGATTGATCATACTGGGTCATGGTCGTATAGTGCAGCGATAGTTTTTGCATACCTTCTGCAGCCATATCTGTTTGCGTGAGCACCTGGGTTATTTCTCGGCAACGGTCAGTGCGAAAATTAAAGCAGATTACTACGTCCCCATTTTTGATAACAGCTAAAGGGCGATCATTTTTGCCAGTTATGACCGTTGGTTTAATAAATTCATCCGTTATGTCCTTTGCGTAGGAGGCCTCGATCGCAGTAACTGCGTCGTTTGCTTTTTCTCCCACTCCGTTGACAAGGGCGTCGTAGGCCAGCTTGACACGCTCCCAACGCTTGTCCCTGTCCATTGCGTAATAGCGGCCACTCACGGTGGCAATCCTGCCAACCGTTTTATCTACATGTTCAGTCAACTCTTTGATAAACCGCAACCCACTTTTGGGATCCGTATCACGGCCATCTGTGAAAGCGTGGATGAATACCTCCTGTAGGTTTTCCTGCTTGCACATATCAACAATGGCTTTTAGATGGTTTATATGCGAGTGCACCCCACCGTCGCTCACCAGGCCAAGCAAATGGAGCGGTTTATTATTTGTTTTTGCAAATCTTATGGCACTTAGCATAACTTCATTTTTTGCAAACGACCCATCACGGATAGCCACGTTGATGCGCTGCAACTCCTGGTATACGATCCTTCCTGCGCCAAGATTTAAATGCCCCACTTCGGAATTACCCATTTGGCCATCAGGGAGGCCCACGGCTTCACCCGAGGTGACCAAGGTAGTGTTTGGATATTTTTTATATAACGAGCTCACGAATGGGGTATTCGCATGCTGTATTGCGTCTGCCGATTTCACCTTGCCAAGACCCCAACCATCCATTACTACGAGGATTGCCTTCTTGTTTGCCATAATTTGCTGTTTAAAACGCCATTTTTAGCGGCCCAAAGTTAGGAAGTATTGCTTTGTTTGGGTGTATTTTCCCTGTGTTAACTACTTTGGCATATTTTTAGCGTGTGTCTATTATATGAAAAACCAAATAGCATGAAACACATTAAAGGACCTGCGGTCATCTTCCTATCGCTTGTCCTTCTATCCTTCCGGCCTTTTTTCAGTATTGACGATGTAGCAACAGCTATGCGTTCAGGAAATGCAAATCAATTGTCCAGGTTTTTAGACAACAGGGTGGATATCTCACTGCCCGATAAAAGCGACAGCTACAGTAAAACACAGGCTGAAATGGTCATTCGTGATTTTTTTATTACCAATGGAGTGCAAAGTTTCCAGGTGCAGCGCAAGGGCGAAAACGGAGGCTCTGAATTTTGCATAGGCTTATTAAAAACCCGCAATGGCGATTTCAAAACAGTGCTGTTCATGAAACTGAAAGGCGTTAGACAATTGCTTCAGGAAATAAGATTCCAATCTGCTGAATAAATAGACTTATCATCAACATACGAGACCCTGCCAAAATCAGGGTTTTTTTATTTCCCCTATTTCCCCGGCTCCCAGGACCTAGCAGGTACCACTTTGTTGCTTAGTTTTGCCGGATGGGGAATTTTAATGAACAACTGGCGATTTTAGTGCACGCTGCACTGAGAGAAGACATTGGTGACGGAGATCATTCCACACTATGCTGCATATCTAGTGGTGCAAAAGGGAAAGCCGTCTTAAAAATAAAGCAAGATGGAATTTTAGCGGGCGTCGCTGTCGCAGAGAAAATTTTCAAGATCAAAGAGCCTTCTGCAAAATTCATTTCTTTTAAAACCGATGGAGAGCCCATGAGAAATAGCGAAATAGCCTTTGAAGTGGAGGGTTTCGTGCAAACCATTTTAGCCTGCGAAAGGCTCGTGCTGAACTGTATGCAGCGCATGAGCGGCATAGCCACCCTGACGCACCAGTACGTTGAAAAGATCAAGGGTTATCAAACCAAAATTCTCGATACGAGAAAAACAACTCCGAATTTTCGTTTGCTGGAAAAAGAAGCGGTGCGCATTGGCGGAGGAACGAACCACCGGTTTGGACTCTATGATATGATCATGCTGAAGGACAATCACATTGACTACTCAGGCGGCATAGAAAAAGCAATTGAGAAAGCCAACGCTTATGTTCAAGCGCAGAAACTGAATTTGAAAATTGAGATTGAGACCAGAAGTATTGCAGATGTAAAACAAGTGATGGCAATTGGCAAAGTGCACCGAATTATGCTTGACAATTTTTCCCCTGAACAAACCCTGGAGGCTTTAAAAATTATCCATGGTAAGTATGAAACAGAGGTCAGCGGGGGAATTAATCTGGATAATATTACTGAGTACGCTAAGACCGGTGTTGACTATATTAGCATTGGCGGATTGATACACCAGGCTCGGAGTTTGGATATGAGCCTGAAGGCGATGATAGCGAGATAATTTTGAAAACTGAAAAAGAGCAACATCTATTTTATGAGTAGGAAAAATAAGCCCGACAACAAGGGATTCGTTTTCAGTACCGACCCCAATTTTCAATTTGAAGAGCACTCGGAAAATGTGGAAACGCTTTTGCCAAAACAACAAAAACTGAAAATAAGGCTAGATACCAAACACCGCGCAGGCAAAGTAATTACACGTATTGAAGGTTTTATCGGTAGTACCGAAGATCTGGATGCACTCGGCAAAGAGCTCAAATCTTGCTGCGGGACAGGCGGCTCCGCAAAAGAGGGGGAGATCCTCGTTCAAGGAGACCACCGGGATAAAGTGTTGCAATGGCTTTTGAAGAATGGATATGCATCCTCAAAAAAGATTTGATTTTGCTCGTGTGCGCAGAGTGAGTAAAGAAAAAGGTATAGGGCATTCTACTCCCTCCAGCATATTTTCACGCGCCCTTCAAATGTGAAATGGCACTATTGCCCTTGAGCCAGGGAATAGGCTTTTTTATCGCCCCACAGATTTAATAATTCTAAGGAACATATCTTAAAATCACCGCTGAGGCTCACATACAGGCCTATCACGTCCTGTTGGTTCAATTCGCCATCAATGCTTTCAAAACGT
>DATMMJ010000191.1:0-5961 GCA_035569795.1 Puia sp.
TTATTTGCTTTCGGAAGATGAAGAGGTATTTGAATGATCTTTTCTAAAAAATCATAACCTGATGTTTTGTCGCGATTCCCATATTTAGGCCCCAGCGCAGCGGCAACCATATCCTCATCAAAAGAGAGTATATACGTTGTCCTTGGGAAATCCCCCAGCAATTTAACCAACTTAAAAACAGCCTGTACTTCCTCCACATTTAACCTGTCGATATCATCTATAAAAACGACAAAGTTGCAATTCGCTTCAATTATCAGATCGTCAACTTTCTTTTTTAGCTCTTCAATAGATTCTTTATTTAGTTTTTCTGCCATTTTTTTTCCTGCATTGAATACAAGACCTGATCCGGGAAGAACTATGTTCGAAAGACTCCCGATACTGTCACCATAATTCCCTAAAAGCTCTAAAGCCCTTTTACTTCTGGAAATAAGTCTTTTTTTTAATGCCACTGCAATACTTGAAAAAAAGGAATGTATTAATTGATTTTCGTCACTGAATCGCCAGGGATTGAAATTGATTATGACAGTAGTATCTTTTGGGATTTCGGCTTTGATAAAATTCATTACTGAAGTTTTCCCTTCGCCCCATTTCCCGTATATGCCTACAACGAGCGATGATGTGTAATTTCCAGAGGAAACAATTTTTGCAATTTCCTGAGCAAAATTGTAGCGTTGAAATTTGTCTTCTGATCTTAAATCAATTGGTTTGTCCGGCCTGATCAATTCCATTTGCTTCATTTTTATTTTTCTAAGAAATTATTTATTGATCCTGTCAATTCCTTCTCATCATACAAACGAAACAGAGAATAAAGCATCAGCAGATAATCCCCAATGCTATGGAAGCTGTGTGTTTCTCCATGCAGCATTGGGTTACGGGCAAGGTTTAAGCGTTCAGGAATGCCATGAACTGTCCAATTTTCAGAAGCAATCCCAACGCTGGTCAACCTAGAGGCAGTAAAAGCGTCTATTTCATTAAGCGCGATAGAAATTGGCAATTCTTTAAGCTGTAATTGTTCAAAGGCAGATTTGATGGTCAGGTCTGCATTTTTATTCTGTACATCTAATTGCTGAATGTATTCTCTTTTTCCTTTTTTATCGAAGAAATCATAGTCCATGGGGCGGAACCCAAGTTTGCTCTTTGCATAAAATTCAATGATACCGAACATGAAAGTCGTGGCTATAATTCCCTTAGTAAATATTTCTTCTCCAGAGATCATCTCTGCTGCTTCCCTGATTGCATTGGTTAATTCAGGTTTGATAATATCATTTGAAAAGCGCGAGTAAAAATTCTTTGTGAACCATTTTACGTCGGAGTACCATGCAGTATATGTTCCATAGAAGCTCCGACAAAGAATAAGCTTGTTCAGGTATATCTTGAGATCAATATCTGTATTCTCAAATTCGATAAACCCGGACAGTAATTGATCAGGATCATGGAATATGGGGTATTCTATAAATCCGTTTTCATCAATCTTTGCTTTATAATCTTCAATAGTCATTAGTTTTTTTTCTTCCAGCAATAGTTACCTTTAATAAGCTATGCAAATCTCCATCAATAATGTTTTGTTTTAAATCTGCAAGTTCTGCTGCAGACATTTTTTCAATATGACGAATTGCCTCTGTTATTTCCTTTTTAATAGCCTCCACATGGCGTGAGGCCTCTTTGTAATCGTTTTTAGTTATTGATGAAGGATCGATAAAAGTCTCTGCGTAGTCTACGTAAAATCCCCTTTGCTTTATGTTATCCGCTTTCTCCCACCAATAATGATTAGCGATAGCATTGAGCCCACCCTTTAATATCCCAGATAAAACATTGCTCACATTTATTTCTTGCATCGTTATGATCGGACGCAAGAAACGCCAAACAGAAAAAACTTCTTTCAAAACATTGTGCCGCGATTTATGATTGGAAAATAATTTATTGACCCCTTCAATTTTTCTGATTTCTAATCCTTTGCTATCCAAGAATAAGACCATTGCTTTTAAGAGTTCTTCAGATCCTAATATAAGATGAGACGAAGCATTTCCATATTCTCCCACTGTGGCGATGAGGCCTGCTATGCGGAAATGCCTTTCAGCATTGGCCTGTAATACAGGATATGCCTGGCCGCATTCGGCACTGTTCAGCGTCATGAATTTAGAATAGCTCATAATCAGATATTATTCCCTTTCAAGGAGACATAAATTTAATTCCTTTAATTTTAAAAATGTTCGCGATGATCAACTTCCACATGATTGTTGCATAAACAAATTAATTCGTGCTTTTGTCTAAATAATCATTCAGAGAAAACCATGTAGCTATCTTTTGCAGGTTGGCTTTGCTGGTAAGCAGCTCAAAAATCTCATCGTTCCTTTCCGATTCCCTGATCCAATCTTTAAGCGCTTTTTTCTGCAGCCTGCTCAAGTCATTGCTCAGATATCGGGTTATCAACCCGGCTACAATCCACAATTCTAACGCGCTAGTAGTGTCGTCGATGAATTCTTCGGGGTCGAATATATTTTTATCTGCGTCTTCGGTCAGATCTTCGAAGGCAAGCGTGTTCTCGTTTGAAAATCCTACCCATTGATCCAGCTCAGCGTGCTCTTTATCGGAAAGCAAATTATTCAGATAGCCAATGATGAGCTTGGCTATACGAAGCGGGATTTGAGGTTGCTTTGTTTGCATAAAAGAGTTTTTTTAAAAAAATGCATGGCTAGCAAGCGTGGCCCCAGCTCTACACCGGGTGGCTCCAATTCAGGCCATTGTCAATTCCTTTTTTTGCTGCGGGGATGATTCATCTTGATAAGCTCGAAGTCCTTGATCAGTTGCCGCTAACTTTGAGCGTATGCCGCACAAAGCTGGTGGCCGAAATCGTGAGGGTCGGGTCGATGCCCTTCAGGGTATCAGGACCAAAAGCTGCATTTGCAACAGCTATATAATTGCCAGGGGCCATATTGAACTGAGATGCTTTGCCAAAAGTATTCGTCGTGAGGTTGAATATACAACCCAAGCAGGTATCGGCACTGTCCGAAATCGAAGCCAATTGGGGGCTGCTGAATATCCAAACCGAAGCCCCAGAGATAATGTTCCCGGAGTTATCCGTGACCGTATATACGAACCCGTTCTGGCTTGTCGAATCTGCGTAGAGGACCAGCTTCGCATTGTTAATCGGTGTCTGCTCACTGGCCAGTTTTTCCTGAGCCGTTCCTAAAAACTCTACTGCACTAACCGAATCCTGTGCGAATATGGTATAAGAAGTATCTTTCGACAGATTGGAGAAAATAAAACCGCCACTGCTGTCTGAATTAACGGAATAAATAAAATTAGGGAAGCTGACCATGTCTGCAGACGTGATCTTTATGGTCTGGCTCGGAAGTAACGTAAGCAGGCCATTTTCACTGTAGTCATTATATAAGTATACAGTACCGGCAATGTAATTATTACCCGCGAGATCATTGCCTGTATTATTATATTTTTTACAGGAAAATATTGGCAGGGAGATGATGCCTAAACACAGCCAATTAAATATTTTTAGTTTCATATGCTATCTATTATTTAAAAAGGCCAAGCACCGTGACAAAGGCGGAAGGATCGATACAAAACGAAATAAAAGGGCCCGCCCATTTAACTGCACTCGCCTGTGCAGCTATCTGATTATCGGTGATTTCGTACCGCGTATTTAAATATAAATGTGCACCTGCTACCAGTTTGAACCCCGGGACAAGATCCGCACTTAAGCCCCCATAGTATTCTGAAAGTGGATTTGGTAGGCCTAATCCCGCATAAAAGGAAAGCCTGTTCCTGAAATGATGATTCTTGAACCCTAAAAATGAATCATCAATCTGAAAATACTTACATGGGTAAATATGCACGCCTACCAGATACCCGATTGTGCTCGCTTTATTGGCAACGTTTAACTGAGTGCCTGTAAATGAAGCCGTTTTCTCATAAAACATATTCGTCGTAATTGTTATGCCTGCACTGAAAGCAAACCGCACCATAGAGCCGATCCGCGTGGATGGATATATCGGATGGGTAATCGTAGTTGTATCCTTTTTTACAATCTTCTTTGCCACGATCGTCGCCTGAACAGCCCGTGTGCTATCATATACTGGTATTGGAAAAATTAGGGTCCTGAAGGCTGGCACTGAATCTATCAGAGGTTTCAAACTATCGATAGGAGGCGGGAGGGAGCGATCGGTTATGGAAGCCAGATAATTAATAAAGTCATATTTTTCCAGACCATCTTTCAGTTGTTTAATTCTCACAAATTTATTTTTGTTCGATTCATTGTAATCTATGAAGGACTTTATTAAATCTGATAAATAACCCCTCAAATATTCGGCTAAACCTTCATTCTCCCACAGGCCATAAAAGGAGGTATTGTTTTCGCATTTGGCAAAGAAAAAACTGATTAACCCCTTATCGCATGATCCCCCTGATATCAATGTACAATACTGGTCCAGAAGATCGCTGGCTCTCTGCGATTTTATTACAATGAAATTGTGGTTGCCAAAACCATTAATCGGCAGTGAGATATTTATAGTATCAGGATTGGAGGCTTTCCTAGCCTTTAAAAAACCACCACGTCTTAATTTAAGTTGGACGGCATGTTCCTGCAGCTGTCCAGTTATCAAATTATGACTACTGGTGTTAGGGAAATTATAGTATGGAGTCTGTGGATTCTGTGGTCCAAACCCAATCGCCGACGCAGCGGTGTTTAGGCCGCTCACGCTGGAGATACTGGCCACCGCATCCTGAAAAGAAGAGGTATTGGTTGTATTTTGCGAAACCTGTGTAATATTTACACTTACATTGGGGGCGATATTATGTACGACAAAGCTCACAGAATCCGACGATGTTACGGCTTTATATCGCTTATTATCCTTCACAGCATAATAGTTCCCAGCCCCATCAAATTGCAAAAGCAACTGTGGATGGTTGTCATCGATTGAGACCGGTACTTGAAATTTATTGATCAGTTTTTCCGATGCCCTGAAAGCATACAGGTCATTGAAGCCCCAAACGGGGTCAGTAAGGGTATCAGTAGAAAACAGCTTGGCTCCGGTGTTCCTGAGGCGTATCAACGAATCCACTCCGTTCATAGTTAAGGAACAGCAGGAAGGGGAACTATATATCTTATAAGCTACTGCGCTATCATGCAATCTCGCAGCTTCCTTATCAAATAATGAAACTTTATAGGTCTGCGCAGCAGTCGTAAATCCCAGCGGGTTTGTGGAAAAATAGCCGTAGTTGAACCAGAAAGCCTCTTTGTAATATTCCTTGTTCTTCAGTACCATTTTAATAACCTTGTCATCATCGAGCAAATGCAATGTATCTGCGACAAATTTCTTGGCAGCATCGAATAAACTGTCGAGATTTGGCGGGCTATAGCAACTTAGATGATTGACCCCATGTAGCAGGCTATCATATAATTTAGACCGCTCAACAATGTGACTGATATCATCCCAGGCCCTTTTGTACTCACGATCTGGTTTGCCAAAAGTCTTATCTGGCAGACCATTTAAAATATTAACCCAATAATCCTGAAGCCTTTTCTGAAACAGGTTGGTTTTAATGATGTTTATTTCATAACGGCTGCTATCCCCATTGAATTTCACAGTGACCTGATAGGGTTTATAGCTCTGTTTCAATGATTTCTCCAGATCGCATATACCCAAAAACTCCACATTCTTTGTTCTGCAAATGTCAATGTCAAAGTCCTTCGAATCGTCGTCCAAAATGCTGGCAAGCGCAGTTAATTTATCCATTAATGTAGCGTATACATCTGTTCCAGCAACGGTTCCCCAAAAACTTTTATAGAATTGCTGCAGTTCAACTGAATCATATAAATTGCTAATGGCAAGCTTTATCCTGGCAGCTAATTTTTTGTTGGCCTGTTTTATAGACTTATCTGTCAAAAACGCTGTGTTTTCATTGTTTGCATCCAGGGGTTTATATACATCATCAAGATAGTGAAAT
>DATMMJ010000192.1:0-10119 GCA_035569795.1 Puia sp.
CATTTGCTGCAGTTGCTTGCCCTTTAAAATTAGTACCTGACGCAGCATTAATGTTAAGGGTAGTTAAATTTCCATTTATAGAAATCACCTTGCACTCGTTATACGAATAATTCACACCAACTTTCCAAGTCCAATCTTTAGTTTGAATGACGTTTCCCTTTAAATCCAATTCCAGTCCATGATTATCAGTATTGGCCGCGTTTAAGAGCGCAGTCTGGTAACCGCTTGAACTTGGCAAAGAAGCTTTTACGATACCATTAGCAAGTTTCTGATCATAATAAGCGCCATGCAGCGTAATCCTGCTTTTAAGAAATCCAAACTCCACGCCGACTTCTTTCTCTGTTACTTGCTCCGGCTTAATATTAGGATTGGCCACATTAGTTGTTAATTGGTAGCCGCCGAGACCATTAAAAGGAAAACCGCCAACACTGTTCAGGGTAGGGGTAGTCTGGTAAGCACCAGCTGCCAAATAAGGCTGGCCAGCAGCCAAAGCCGTTGCATTACCCGTTACTGAATAAGCACCGCTTATTTTAAAGAAATCCCAGGTGTTGCCATTTTTTATAGCGGGAATAATTTCGCTTAGCACAAGCGATGCATCTACATCATAGTATGGTATGAACCTGTTGGACTTGGATAGTCTTGAATCTATATCAGATCTGTAAGAGCCATGCAGGTAAACAAATTCTTTATAGCCAACCTGTGCATCGCCAAAGAATCCCAGTTTTCTCGCCTCTCCAAAGAATTGACCAAGCGTAGGTATACCAGTTAGCGAAGTAATGTTGTAAACAGGGAAAAAAATATTGTTTGCGTTTACATTCAAATAATTGATTTGGTTGTCGATATAAGAAGTTCCCACGCTTGCATTCAGATCAAAGTCTCTTGCAAACTTGGTATTCACTGAGGCAACAAAATCAGAGGTCAACAAAAAGTTGGATGCAGTGTATGAGTTATACGCTGGTTGAGTATAGCCATTGTTAGTTGCAATCCATTTGGTTCCAAAATTAGTATTAGCCACTATCCCAGTGCCAGAAGGATTGGAGAAAAAAGTTGTATCGTCGGTAAATGAATGGTTATCATAATCTGCTTCCGCTTGCCGGTATTCGTATTTTTCAGTGCTATAGTTTACCCCAAGCCTATAGGAAAGATTAAGCCATTTTGTGGGCTTTAGAACAAAATGTACATTACCTTGAAGTCCATTATCGGTTGTTAAGTTTCTCTGATTGTCTGCAATCCAATAAGGATTATAATAATAGTCATTAAAATAACCATCTAAAGTAGCTAACGGATTTGTTTGCCAGTTTTTCAGGCTTGACAATGGCATTTGATTAGGAGTATTTAAAACCATATTGTAAACCTGGCCCGTGTTGGTTTGGTCTTTGTGAGTATAGGTATAGGAGAGTGAATAATCAGCACTGAATATCCCATAAGTCCTTGCTCCCCCAAATCGAAAAACATCACGCCGGCCGACGTCTCCAGGCATGGGGTTTTTGGTACTGATATCCTGAGCACTCATATAAAACCTACTTTTATCATCACCTGCGCTATAAGTTAAATTGTTTTGTTCTGTAATTCCGGTATTGAAAAAATCCTTTTTTTGATTTGGATTGCCAGAATAAGGTATATAATGAAGCGTTCCGTCAGATAATGGTCTGCCATAAGGCACCAATTTGCCATTGTACATTGGACCATAGCTTTGATTTTCAAAAGGAATATATGTACTTAAGTCATTATAATTAAATACATAATACTCACCACCATTGCTCCCGAACTTACTTTGAAAGGAAGGTAAATAAGCAGCTTTTTCAATTTGGGTAGTTGTAGTGAAAGTCAATACCGCCTTGTTATTTGAACCGTGCTTTGTTGTAATAACCAAAACCCCGTTTGAAGCGTCCGATCCATACACGGCAGAAGCGCTAGAGCCTTTTAATACATTCATGCTTTCAATATCAGCGGGGTTTAATGTGTTGATATCGTTGTAGAAAATAGCTCCATCCACAACCGTAAGTGGCTGGTTATTGCCAATTAAGGAACGATTACCTCTTAAAGTAACGCGGGTCGGGGCAAACAACCCATTGTTTACGGTATTGATTTCAAGACCGGACACTTTTCCAGTAAGACCGTTTGCTACACTAATTGGTTGGGCTACTGTGAGATCCTTCCCGACCAGTTTTTCCGTAGCATAGCCGAGGGATTTGGCTTGCCTGCTTATGCCGAGCGCCGTAACAACTACCTCATTCAAAGTAGATTGTTTTATAGTCACTTTGACATTGATGAAACTGGTTAAATCGGTAACAGGAACATCATTTGATGTTATTCCGGATCCAGTGATCACCAATACATCTCCCTGCCGGGCTTTGATCGTAAAATTGCCATCGGCATCTGCACTGACACCTACATTACTGCCTTTAATCCGGACTGTAGCAAATGGAACAGGTTGCCCTTGAGCGTCTGTTACCTTACCCGAAACGTTTTTTGTTTGGGAGAATGCCAATAATGAACACATTACCAGCGCTCCAAATAGCGGAAGAAATTTTCTCATGTGTGTTAGTATTTGATGAAAATTATAAACTAAGATCTTGCTTTAGAAATACAAATAACCTACGTATATAACTAGTTGAAAATCACAATATTAATTCATAGGAAGGAACTCCGACTAGGGCAATAACATGGTGGCCCTGGCCGGAAAAGACGATAATTACAGTATGTTAGGAGTCAAAAATAATTTATTTAATCAAATATCTTAATATATTTTTAATAAAGACATTCACATTTCTTTAACTGCTGCGCAATATAAAACGGTGAGATGTTATTTAATTGTTAACAGAAGGTTTTGTAGTATGTCTTTAAGTGTCAAATGTTTTTAAGCTTAAAAACCCTAATGTTGTGTATGAAAAAAAACTTCTTTGTATTAATATGTCTTCTATCATTTTGCACTCCATTTTCGCAAAATCCGTTGCCCGGATACCCCAAAACGCTCCTGTGGAAAATATCTGCAAACAATTTATTGCAACCATCTTACATTTTTGGCACCATGCATATCTTGTGTGCAGATGAAGCAAATCTCTCGGAAAGCATGAAAAAAATCATCGGGCAATGCGATGAGATTTATTTTGAAATCGACATGACTGACATGATGGGCATGATGAGCGCAATGAAATATATGCGCATGAACGATGATAAAAAGCTTTCTGACATACTCAGCAAACCTGACTACGCAAAAGTGAAAAGATATTTTGAGAACCATTCTCCGGTTCTGCCATTCAGCATGCTTGAACGTTTCAAGCCTATGCTTATCAGCAGCCTGATGGAACAGGATGATCTGCCCTGCAAAACTACCGATGGAATGGAATTAGTAATCATGAAAGAAGCAAAAGATCAAAATAAGAAAATAAGCGGGCTGGAAACGGCATCATTCCAGGCATCGCTTTTTGACAGTATCCCCTACCAAGATCAGGCACAGGACCTCATTAAATATATTGATAGCAGTGACCAGTATAAGAAAATGACAGATACTTTGGCAAAAGCCTATGCAGCGCAGGACTTAAATAAGATTGAAGAACTTACGTTAAGGGAAGACCCATCTGCCGCGGGTTACATGGATTTGCTGCTGTACGCCCGCAATCGAAAATGGGTGAGCAAAATAAAACAACTGCTTCCCGGTAAATCATTATTGTTTGCGGTGGGGGCTGGACATTTGCCTGGGGAACAAGGACTCATCAGCCTACTCAGGAAAAATGGATACACAGTTACGCCCGTTATGAGTGGACAATAGTTTAGCCGAGAGGGTGCACAGTTAGGAGTAGTGGAAACGAGGGAAATTCTATTTTCGTTTTAAATTCCAGCCCTAAAATGGGCAACTTAAAAATTTTCCAGTGCACTAAAAAAGAAACTGCATTCAATCGCCGCATTCTCACTGCTGTCACTGCCGTGTACAGCGTTCTCACCCACAGAAGCTGCATATAATTTTCTGATTGTCCCCTCATCTGCCTTTGCTGGATCGGTTGCGCCAATAAGCTTGCGGAAATCAGCAACGGCGTTTTCCTTTTCAAGAACCGCTGCGACAATAGGGCCACTGCTCATAAAGTCTACAAGTTCACCATAGAAAGGCCTTGCCTTGTGGATAGCATAGAATTCCCCGGCTTTTTCTGGGGATAATTTGGTAAGTTTTAGCGCAACAATCCGGAATCCATCCTTTATTATCAAATCAATTATGGCGCCTGTGTATCCTTTGGAAAATGCGTCAGGCTTTATCATAGTAAAAGTTCTATTGCTCATGTCTTTTATTTTGGCCGCAAAGGTAAATGTTTCAATTTATAGTTTATGGTCCAACCCGGCCTGTGGTTTTTTGAATTGTTATATAGTACTGAGATTAAGTTTTTTTTATGCTTAATTATCCCACTGGACAAATCCATAATTGGAGCATACCGTGAGAGCAAATCGAGAAACCAAATATGTACTAAGAATCTGAAGTTTTATCAACCATTCACGCACAGTGGCGAAACTAACTTGTTTTGGGAATTGGCTGTTTATTCCGCACCTTTGCAGCCGTTTTATATGAAACGCATAGAAGAAATATATCCGCTCATCACTCAATCTTGTAATGTTGTCATAACGATGCATCAGAAGCCTGATGCGGATGCTATGGGCTCTTCATTGGGCCTTTTTCATTTTTTAAAGCAATTTGGCCATAACATAACAGTTATTTCTCCAACAAATTGGGCAGATTGGCTTAAGTGGATGCCCGCTTGTAATGAAGTTATTGATTACGAGCTGAGCCATGAAAAAGCAATCGGGGTTTTAGATAATGCAAACATGCTTTTTTGTCTTGATTTCAATACGCTCGCACGCACAAGGCAGATGGCAAGCAAGATAAGAGGATTGCAAAGCACTAAAATCTTGATTGACCACCATCAGGAACCCGCAAGCGATGTTTTTGATTATGGCATTAGTGATACTTTTAAGAGCTCCACATCGGAGATGGTCTATGATCTGATCATTGGTTCGGGCCATCGGGGAAGAATAAATCAACAGATAGCTGAGTGCCTGTATGCAGGAGTAATGTCAGATACAGGTTCATTCCGGTTTGCTTCCACAACTGCTGATGTGCATCGAATGGTGGCTGATCTTAAAGAGACTGGCTTTGACCACACGCATATTCATGAAAATCTTTTTGATAATTTTTTAGAGAATCGCCTGCGCTTTATCGGCCATGTACTGCAGAACCGGATGGAGATTTATTATGAGCACAACGCGGCGCTGATTTCAGTACCCTGGAAAGACTTAGTGAAATTTGATATCAAAACGGGGGATACGGAAGGCATCGTGAATTACCCCTTATCCATACGGGGAATAAAATTGTCTGCGCTGATTGTTGACCGGGATGAGGAGATCAGGTGTTCTTTCCGCAGCAAGGGCGATTTTGATGTCAACACTTTTGCGCGAAGATATTTCCAGGGCGGGGGCCATTTTAATGCCGCCGGAGGAAGAAGCAGAGAAACGCTAGAGCAAACCGTTCAGCATTTTAAAATTGCAATTAAGGAAAACGAGTCACAATTACAATAATAATATATAAAAAATGAAAAAAATCTCATCGTATTTATTTATTTCTGCTGCAATGGTTCTTGCATTTTCGTGTACCAATCAGGGTTTCAAGAAAACAAAAAGCGGCTTGCTTTATAAAATTATTTCTGATGGAAAAAACCCTCAGGTGAAAAAGGGGGACTTCATAAAACTAAATTATGTTCAAAAATTAAGAGATTCTTTGCTGTCCTCAACTTATGGAACCATGCCGGCGTATACGAGAATTGATAGCATTGGCCCTGTGTATAATCCAGCCGAAGTTTTTCCTTTGCTGCACAAAGGGGACAGTTTGACTGTTGTTTTGCTTGCCGATACCCTAGAACGTAAAAATGGCCAGTTGCCTCCGTTTATAAAAAAGAAAGACAAAATCATATTGGCATTTAAAGTGCTGGATGTTTTTGCGAGCCAGGACATTGTTGGAAAAGACAGGGATAATGAATTGCAGCAGGAAAAACTGCGCGAAATCAAAACAGTCGAAGCTTATATTGCCGCAAACAAGATCAATGCAAAAAAGA
Organism: Puia sp.; assembly: GCA_035569795.1. Taxonomy (GTDB): domain Bacteria; phylum Bacteroidota; class Bacteroidia; order Chitinophagales; family Chitinophagaceae; genus Puia. The sequence goes on from DATMMJ010000192.1 coordinate 6,096, forward strand.
CAGACCTAGGGACTTATGTGGAGATAAAAAATGTGGGAGATGGCCCTGCTGTGGATACCGGTAAACAGGTTTGTGTTATGTATACTGGCAAATTATTCCCTTCTGGCAAAGTCTTTGAGTCGAACATCACGGGTCCGAGAAAAGACACTTTGAAATTTGTTGTGGGCCGCCACGGGATCATACCAGGATGGGACGATGGTCTAAGACTATTTAAGAAAGGTGGCAAAGGTACATTGTATGTTCCTGCATTCATGGCTTATGATGCCCAGCCTGGCGGGCCAAGCCACAAACCGTTCGAGAATCTTATTTTTGATGTGGAGGTTGTCGATGTGACTGCTGCTCCTAAACAAACGGAACGCACTGCAATGCCTCAAATGACTCCCGAGCAAATGAGACAGTTGCAGGAACAAATGAAAAAGCAACGTCAATAAATTCACCTATAAAATGTCATTGGTAAAAGGCGACTTTATGCAAGTTGCCTTTTTTATTTGCAGATTGCATTAGTAGATTTCCAATTTAGAATCTATCATCAAATTGCCAGCAGGATAATTTATTAACGTTCCGTTTTTTTGCACCTCGATCAGGTGGATCAGCATTTCTGCCGCTTTCTGGCCCTGCAGATACGGAAATTGTTCGACAGATGCAAGCGGCGGGTTTTCCATGTAGTTGCATATCGGCAGATTGGCGAAGCTTACAAAACTAATATCCTTATTTATTTTAATTTTTTCCTTTTTAGCATACCGGATCGCATCCAGCGCAACATAATCATTAAATACGATTACGGCGGTTGGCCTGGTTTTTAATGAAAGCAGCTTTTTCATTGCTTCACAAGTACTTTCGGCAGTAAGATCGGTGGAAACTATAAATCGCTGATTTAATTTAATTTTATTTTTTTTCAAAAAAGTCGAGTAGTGATCCAATCTTTCTTCAGTGGCTAACAAAGTGCTAGGCCCATTAAGGAGAGCGATATTTTTATGTCCAGATTTCAACAGAAATTCAACAGCTTCCTTCATCCCTATTTCCAAACTGCAGGCTACAAAATTTATATTGCTCATGTTAGGAATCCTGTCAAAAAAAACAAGCGGGATATTGTACTTCGCAAGCGCTTCAAAATGCTCAAAACCTGTCGTATTTTTTGCGACAGATACTATCATTCCGTCGACTCTGTGGTTCTTCATTGCCTCTGCAATCTTTATTTCTCTTTCTTTGTCATCATGGGATTGACCCAAAAGCACGTTATAATTCTTTGTCCCGGCATAATCCTCGATTCCACTTATCGCACTGGAAAAGAATGATTCCGAAAGATTGGGTAGTAGAACCCCTAGGGCAAATGTCTTACCCTGTTTAAAATTTATGGCCGTCTTGTTGGGCTCATAATTTAGTTCATTAGCCAAATCGCGAACGCGCATCTTGGTTCTCAGTCCGATGCTATGGTGGTCATGCAAAGCTCTTGAAACTGTGGAGATAGAAATATTTAGCTTCTTTGCAATTTCTTTTATTGTAGGTAGTTTATTTTGCATGCATAGGGAATAAATATGAAATTACATTAATTACGCAAACGATTGGCAACAATTAATTCTGCTAATTGCACTTACTTTTATAAAGCCAAATTAAATCTCATCATTTTCTTTTTGATACCTCCTGCACGTTACAAATGGAGCTTCGTAGCACCTGGAAATTGAAACACTCAGATATGAAAGAAAATGGAAAATATTACTAACTATCAATCTACTAAGATGAATAAAATATTTGTCGCTTTGTATTTTCTTACAGCGCAAGCTTTTGCTCAAAATTATGAGCCTACATGGAAATCCCTAGATACAAGGCCTGTACCGCAATGGTACAAGGATGTAAAGTTTGGGATCTTTATTCACTGGGGCGTTTACTCAGTACCCGCATTTTGCAGTAAGGGCAATTATGCTGAATGGTATCAGCATGCACTGAACAGCAGTGACAGTGCGACGATAAATTTCCACAAAAACAAGTTTGGCAGCACAAGCTACTATCAACTGTCCGATCAGTTCAAGGCCGAATTATTCAAACCGGACGAGTGGGCGGAATTGATCCAAGCCTCTGGTGCAAGATATGTTGTACTTACATCCAAGCACCATGATGGTTTTGCAAACTGGCCCAGTAAAGAGGCGAGCAGGGACTGGGGCTTTGCGTGGAACGCAGCAGAGCGAGGCCCACAGAGGGATTTGCTCGGTGACCTCTTCCGTGCAATCAGAAAGACGTCAGTACATGCGGGAATGTATTATTCATTGTATGAGTGGTATAACCCCCTGTGGCTGGCAGATAAGACGCGATATGTCCAAGACCATGTGTGGCCGCAAATGAAAGAATTGATAAATACCTACAAGCCCGATGTTTTCTGGACTGATGGTGATTGGGACGCCAGCGAAGACACCTGGAAGAGCAAAGAATTTCTAGCCTGGCTTTACAATGAAAGCCCCGTGAAAGATCGAGTAGTCACCTATGACCGGTGGGGGAGTGGAGTACGCTTTCATCACGGCGGTGTTTACACGCCCGAGTATCAGCCGGATTTGGACTTTGAGAACCATTATTGGGAAGAAAGCAGAGGTATGGGTTTTTCCTACGGGTATAACCGCGAAGAAGACGCATGGGACTACAATTCAGCAAAGGTTCTGGTACTGAGTCTGGTTGACAAAGCGAGCAGGGGAGGGAATTTCCTGCTTGATATCGGGCCTGACAGCCATGGCAAGATCCCGCCCATTATGCAAGAACGTTTGCTTGAGATAGGAGACTGGATGAAGATAAATAATGAAGCCATTTACAACACGCAAAGATGGCGCACCCCTTTTCAATGGAGCGACGGGAAAACAAACTACAGATCAAAAAATGGCGGCGGGGATATCATCCTTAAGCTAACGGTTGATCCTGATCCTGGGTATGCTGTAAAAGAATGTTTGTTCACCTACAATGCTACTACTAATAATTTATATGTTTTACTCCCAAAATGGCCGGGTAAACACTTTACAATCAAAAGCCTTTCAATAAGTGCAGACACAAAAATAGAATTGCTTGAGACCCATGAGACATTATCCTGGCAGCAAGGAAACGGAAATGTAATTGTAGATCTACCCGAGTTTGATCCGGATAAAATCAAGAGCAGATACGCGTTTGTCATAAAGCTTCATAACACCGGGTCTTTTGCCCCAAGGCCTCAGGTGCAGGTTGACTATCCTGATAAAGCATTTAAACCAATTGTCGGTATACATGTGGAAACAGGTGTTGATGCCCGTTACTCTTTGGACGGTTCAATGCCAACTGAAAACTCATTGTTATATACAAGACCATTCTCGCCTGATAAATCAACAACAATTATTGTGCGCAGTTTCAAGAGAGGATTACTGCCAGGCAATGTGGTATCAGTGCCTTTACATGTTTTTGAATGGCATAAAAGCGTAAAAGTTATTGGGCCGCAACCAGGCCTAAACGTATCTGCTTACAATTTAGACAACCCAACAGGCGTGGAAGATATGGACCATGTACCTGCGTCGAAAAATTTTATCACATCAATTATTTCAATCCATGACACTATCAGAAAAGAAAATACAGGCCTGATCTATGATGGTTTTATCAAAGTCCCTTCCGATGGGGTTTATCATTTCTATTTATTATCGGATGACGGTAGCAGATTATCTATTGATGATGAACTTGTTATTGACAACGATGGCCTGCATGGAGAGGAGGAGAAATCAGGATTTGTTGCATTAAAAAGGGGATTCCACCGGATAAGACTTTCTTACATTCAGGCAACCGGAGGAGCAAATCTCCAATTACTTTTTGGGGCAAAAGAAAATGACAGGCAAAAAATCACTGGGTTTTACCATGGCCAATAACTGACCGCGGATTTGATTGGATATTACAGTTTCCCGAAAAAACAAAACCCCACAAGTAATGCGGGGTTTGCTTTGATGGCCTCGTTTGCTGGTAAGCGAAATGTTAATGTTTGTAATAATTCCTTTTAAGATCCTCGATCGCGTTATCCCTTTGAACTTTC
>DATMMJ010000193.1:0-2983 GCA_035569795.1 Puia sp.
AGACTCCGAAAATCCCCCGACAGCCGCTATGACTCACTGCTTTTTCAATCTTATCTAAAAAAGGGCATCCTGCTGGATGTCAAAAACAAAACTACTGAAGCAAAAGAAGCGTATTTACAAGCTGCTGCCACCGCTAAAAAAAACTCCTATTGGAGCGACTCGTTGCTATTCCGGGTATATATTTATCTAGGCTCTGGTTATTACAATCTGAACAATTTTGATTCCGCAAACTATTTCCTACTAAAAGCAGAAGCCATTATCAAAGAGTTCCCTCGGCTTAGCGAAAAAGAACGGTTGTACAATACACTGGGTGCCTTGAATTTCATAAATGGCGATTACCGGCAGAGCGGGAATTATTTTAGCCAGGCTCTTGAACTGATTAAGACCCGGCAACCATTTGAAAAGGTTTTTGCATTGGGCCTGGAGGCCAATATTGCTTGCTCTTTTTATAAACTTGGCCGCTACAGTGAAGCGCTTGCAATCTATAATAAGCTCATCAAAGAAAAGATATCTGCCAGGTATATTTATAATGACATCTGCATGAATATGGGAAAGGCTTGCGCTGCAATTAGAAAATACGATGACGCCCTGGGTTGTTTCAGAAAAATAAACGCTCTGGAAACACCGGGAGTATTGGATGAACTGGCGCTTTCCCATTTCCAACTAAAGCATCTGGATTCAGCAGCACACTATTTGGATAGCTTGCTGGTATTGAACAAAACAAATAAAGTAAATATAATTGACGTAGGGATCAATGAAATGTACCGCGCGGATCTGCTTAATTACCGAGAGCAATATTTCCCTGCGCTCGCAAGCCTGCAAAATGCGATTGCGATATTTTCTGGCACTTTTAAGAACCCGGATATTTATTCCAACCCAACTGCTTTTAGCGGCAGCTACACGTATTACAAGTTATTTGATGCCCTGTACAAGAAGGCAAAGACATTTGAACTGCTCAATCAAAAAACTGCTGACCAGGTATATCTCGCGGGATCTCTTGGGGCCTATAAAAGCGCAGTAACCCTTCTTGGCTTTATTGAAAAGAGCTATGAGACCGATGACGCCAAGATATTTCTGAAGAAAAAAAGCGGAGACATTTATGGAGATGCATTATCAATTTGCCTGAAGCTCTATCAATTACGTCCTAACGCTTCCTACCTCGAAGACGCCTTTATGATTTGTGAAAAAAACAAAGCCTCTATCATGGCTGCTAACCTGCGGCAGCGTGATCTTACTGATCTTCCGGGCATTGATAAATCTTTTTTGCAAACAGAAAGGAATATAAAATACAATATAGCAAGGTTGGATGTTAAAAGTGAGCAATCAAACGATAATAAAGAGATTGAAAAACTAGCCAAAGAAAAAGCACAATTTGAAATCGAATTATCACAATTGCAAAAGAACATGGAACAGAATAGCAGGTATTTCCGGCTCAAGTACGAGGATACCGATCATAGCACCACTGAATTACGGGAGCATCTTGGCAAAAATCAGGCGCTATTCAGTTTTTATATGACTAGGGAAACATTGCATGTATTTGCCTTTACGCAATCTACCTTTAAGTATGCAAGAATTGATTCTGCGGCTCAGCTGCAGCGTGAAACTGAGGGCTGGCTGAACCTGTTAAGAAATTCAGTTGATGGTAGAAAATTTAGAGATGATTCACTGGGGCACCTTTTATATGAACATTTGATCAAACCCCTCAAAACACTGGCTCCAGCAAAAGATGAGTGGATCATAATTCCCGATGGTAACCTGTACTTTCTTCCTTTTGAGTCATTGCCAGATGGAGCGGATGGGAAGACACTGCTTGAAACGACTACCATCAGTTACCAGTTTTCTTCCCGGCTCATGTTGAATCCTTCTGTTGCAAGCGAAAAAACCGGTATTGCTTATACCGTTTTGTCCTTTGCTCCTTTCGTAAAAAAAGGCGCTGGCTATAGCCAACCTGGATTCAGCTTCATGAACCAATTGCCAGGCTCAGGCGAAGAGATTGCTGGACTAAAGGGCGCCCAATATATTGACAACCAGGCAACAAAATCAATGTTCTTACAGGAGGTAAGCAAATACCAGGTAGTGCATCTGGCGACCCATGCCGTGGCGGATATACAAAACCCTGCATCTTCATTCATTGCATTCTACCCTGACCGGGCATCGCCTGCTGAGAACTGCCTATATCTTGAGGAAATTTATGGCCTTAACCTTTCTAACTGCAAACTAGTCATAATAAGTGCATGTGAAACGGGGAAAGGTGAGCTGGTAAACAACGAAGGGATTATCAGTCTTGGCCGCGCATTCGCCTATGCAGGATGTCCTAGTAACATCAACAGTCTCTGGAAAGCAGATGACAAAGCGACTGGAGCTATTCTGAAAGATTTTCACAAGTACCTGCAAAGCGGGCTTTCTAAATCAAAGGCATTACAACTTGCTAAACTGGATTACATTCATAGTAATGCTTTGTATAAAAGCCCTCCATTCTGGTCTAACCTCATTCTTACTGGAAGCATAGAGCCTCTGTGCAATGTAAAGTCATATTATGTACTGGAAATGATTGGGGTTTTGCTCTGCGTTTTACTATTGGTTTGGGGGATGCAGAGAGAGAAAAGAAAAAAAAGTCGACGCTTTTCACAAACTCGCAGCGTTTCTCAAATTGCGCGTGAAAAGTAAGTTTTCTAAAGGATACGCCGACTTTTCCGAAGATCTGTCTTTTTAAAATTGGATGTGGTTCTACACGGATTTGGAAAAAAGGATCTCAATGGTATTGGATTTAGGGTTTTGGAGTATTGGATTGGTTTGGCTAGGACAAATTTTGGATTGGTTTTGATAGTGATACTGGACAAGGGACGATCTGGACAAAAAATGGTTCTTACTAGTGTAATTACGTATTGGTTTTCATGGGAATTTGGATCAGGGTTTTCAGGGATAGATTTTGAACTGGTTTTCACGGGATTGGTGAATTGATTTTTCATAGGATAAGGACAAT
>DATMMJ010000194.1:0-16938 GCA_035569795.1 Puia sp.
ATTTGCCGTTTTGTTTCAACCTTGCTTTTCTGGTTTGTTTCTGTATAAACTCCAAAATGCGCTTAAACGTCTCCGATTCAAAATAGGGCGAATCGGGTCTGTTTACAAAATAACATTTCAGCGTATCATTTTTCAAAATCATTCTTTCAAAACCCATTGCCACAGCTAGTTTGCGGCAGCGCACCGTATCAAACAAATCTTCCACCTCTCTCGGCAAAGCCCCGAACCGGTCAACGAGTTCCAAATTGAACAGTTTCAGGTCATCTTCGTTCTCGCAATTATCCAAGCGTGTGTAAAGGGACAGTCTTTCTGTGATGCTTTCCACATATGCGTCCGGTATAAGGATCTCCAAATCCGTATCTATTGTGCAATCCTGTACATAATCTTGTTGCTTGGAGATTTCATCTTTGAACAGTTCTTTGAATTCAGTTCGCTTTAATTCTTTGATGGCTTCATCCAGGATTTTTTGATAAGTCTCAAAACCAATATCGGCCATAAAACCGCTTTGCTCCCCTCCCAGCATATTGCCTGCACCACGAATATCCAAGTCGCGCATAGCAATCTGAAAGCCACTTCCCAGATCACTGTGTTGTTCTAGCGTTTGCAGGCGCTTGCGCGAATCTGTTGGTAGTGTGGCCAACGACGGGGCAAGGAGGTAGCAAAATGCTTTTTTATTGCTCCGTCCCACCCTGCCCCGCAACTGGTGCAGATCGCTCAATCCAAATTGGTGCGCATTGTTCACTATAATGGTATTCACATTTGGTATATCCACGCCACTTTCTACGATGTTGGTGCATACCAGCACATCGTATTTCTTATCAATAAAATCCAAGATTCTTTCTTCCAGTTCATGGCCTTCCATTTGACCGTGCGCGTACCCTACGCTCAAATCAGGGCAAAGCCCTTGTATGATGGTCGCCATTTCGGCAAGGCCAACAATGCGGTTGAAAATAAAAAACACCTGCCCGTTGCGCTCCGCCTCAAAATAAATCGCGTCACGGATAAAATCTTCGTTATAACCATGTACTTCTGTTTGTATAGGCTGGCGGTTCGGCGGCGGCGTGTTGATGATACTCAGGTCTCTGGCGCCCATCAGCGAGAATTGCAAGGTTCTTGGGATAGGTGTTGCCGTTAAGGTAAGGCAATCCACATTGGTTCGGAGCGTTTTAATCTTTTCTTTGTGCGCCACTCCGAATTTCTGTTCTTCATCAATCACGAGCAGTCCCAGGTCTTTGAATTTGACTTCTTTACCAAGCAAAGCATGTGTGCCGATGATGATATCCACTTTCCCATCTTCCAGCTTTTTGAGCGTTGCTTTTTTATCTTTGGACGACTTGAACCGGTTGACATAATCCACAGTAACAGGAAAATCCTTTAACCGGTCACTAAAGGTTTTATAATGCTGAAATGCAAGGATGGTTGTAGGAACAAGTACAGCAGCCTGTTTCCCATCAAGGCATGTTTTGAAAGCTGAACGGATGGCGACTTCCGTTTTCCCAAAGCCCACATCGCCGCAAACCAATCTGTCCATCGGCGAAGGTGATTCCATATCTTTTTTCACATCAGCCGTTGCTTTACTTTGGTCAGGCGTATCTTCATAAATAAAAGATGCTTCCAGCTCCGTTTGCATATAATTATCGGGAGCGTGAGCAAAACCATGCTGCGCCTTTCTCTGAGCATACAACCGAATAAGATCGAAAGCAATTTCCTTTACCTTGACTTTTGTTTTTTCTTTTAGCTTTTGCCAGACATCGCTGCCGAGCTTGCTTATTTTCGGAACCGTTCCGTCCTTGCCTGTGAACTTGGATATTTTGTGCAGTGAGTTGATATTGACGTATAAAATATCGCTGTCCTTGTAAATAATCCTTACGGCTTCCTGTAACTTCCCATTTACTTCAATCTTCTGCAGGCCGCTGTAAACGCCTACTCCGTGATCCAAATGCGTCACGTAATCTCCAGGCTGCAATTCCCTCAAAGTTCTCAGCGTTAGCGCCTTGTTTTTATTATAAGCCTGCTTCACCTTGTATTTGTGGTAGCGCTGGAATATCTGATGGTCTGTATAGCAAACTATTTTCTGGTCCTCGTCAATAAAACCTTCATGGATAGAGACGGGGACGGGTATGAAATGTATGGCCGAATGCAGGTCTTCAAAAATAGTGTGCAGCCGCTCCAGCTGGCGCGGGTTATCGGCAAATAAATAAATAGAATATTGCATTGCTTCCCGTTGCTTAAGGTCTTTCATCAGCAAATCAAAATTGCGGTTGAAAGAGGGCTGTGCTTTTGTATTGAACAGGATTTCCCTGCAGTGATGACCGTTAGCTGACGGAGAGAATTCAACAAAATGAAAGTTTTTTATTTCTTGTGCTGCTGACTGGGCATGAATAAAATCGCTAGCATTAATTTTCTTTTTTTCAGCATTGCGATCTTCATTTTCCCTTGTCTCAGATCCAGTATCTCCTGCGTCCAGGAATAACTGCAGGTTTTCTTGTTCAATCAATAATCTCTCTATTACAAAATCCCAATCCTGCGCCCAGACCACGGTATTTTGCGGAATAAAATCAAACAAAGAAACTTTTTGTTTATCATCAAATTCGGTCTCTATATTTGGTATGATGCTTACCTGCAGAAGCTTTCGCTCGCTTAATTGTGTTTCTGGGTCGAATATGCGTATGGAATCCACATCATTGCCAAAGAGTTCCACACGATAGGGTTTTTCATTTCCGAATGAATAGATATCGAGTATGCCGCCCCGCAAGGCAAACTGCCCCGGTTCATAAACAAAATCAGTTCTTTCAAATCCATAGTGCACAAATTTTTCCATCATTGCATTCAAATCAAGCAAATCTCCCGATTTGATATGGATGATATTGCCCGACAAAGTCTCTGGAAGCACCACTTTTTCAAACAAAGCTTCCGGGTAGGTAACCAATAGTTTTTTATTGCCCCCGATGCTCCATCTTGTCAGCGCTTCTGTGCGAAGCATTACGTGGCTGCTGTTCAAGAGACGGTAATTTTTTTTATTTTTAAAGGAAGAGGGGAAATAGAAAACGTCCAAGCCTTTGGTGAGGTTTTCTATCGTATTGTGCAGATAAGCCGCAGACTCTGCATCTGGGCAGATTACAAGATGGTTCAACTGGCTTGTAATTTCATGTAAAAAGATGGCGCTCAGGACAAATGCAGGTGAGCTTCCGTAGAGATTTTTTAAGCAGATCCTTTGAGGCGGGGACAAAGTGAGCCTATCCGCTATTTGAAAAATGCGGGGAGAACTCATTAATAAAGCTGGAGAAACCTCACTGCTCATTCGAGGGGCAAATATAGCACATCATTGCCTATTTCGACTGGGTTAAAAAGCAACCTGGGAAAATAAAAAGCCGTATATATTAGTAGTGTGAGATCTGTGCCAAGTGCTATTGCAAGTTATTGCTAATAAACAGCATCATAATCAACTGTGAATTCTACTTTAGTCATTTTGCCTTGGATCACTTCCGCCGGGGCTATGTTGTTATCTTTATCAAACCAATTGGCAAAAAACAGCGCATCTTTTTTTGTAAAGAGTGAATAACGGCCTGGCTCTGTGCTGATTTTAAAATAACCGTTCGTATCTGTTTGGATTTTTGAAACCAGTTTTGTTTTGATCGAATAGTAAAATGCAGATTGTCCTTGTCTGGTGACCTGACCCAGATTGGTAAGCTCAAAAATATATAAAGTCGTCTTTATCCCTTTTGGCGGAGAAAGTTTTCTATCAGGCGAAGGCATTTGGTTTCCCGAGATTCTGTAAACATATCCTTCGATTCCTTGTTGAAGCCTTTTTTCGGGATTTTTGTTTTTTATAGATGACCAGCAAACAGTTATCATTAATGCCTGGAACAACAAAAAAAGAATCTTAGTCATTCCTCTAGTTTTGAAGGTGAAAGTTTCTAATTTAGTAAAAATTAAAGAATAGCTTAAAAAAAGGTTGCTTATGGTTTACCGGCTTCGTTTCATCCTGCCCCTTGTGATAACTATTGTTTTGGCTGATATGGTTCAAGGCCAGACAATTACTGATAAAAACCTTTTGGCAAAGATGTCGAAAGATTTGCGAGATATGGAAAACAAGAATTTTGCAAAAGCAAAACAGATCGCAAAACAAAAAGGATGGTTTCTGAAAAAAATTGGTCCGGATGGTAAAGTAACTTTGCTGATTGGCGTGGATGAATTGGGCAATCCAAAATACGTTTCAACGCTCAACAACACCATCGCTGCAGCGACCACTAGAGCCAACCAACTATGGCCAGGAGGCACTTCGGGATTAAACTTATCTGGATCTTCCAATGCTGTTAAAGGCAAAATAGCCATATGGGATGGGGGCCACCCGCTGACGTCACATGTGGAGCTCACAGGGAGGATTTCCTTAAAAGATGTTTCTTCCGTGGATGGGCATGCAACCCACACGACAGGGACTTTGATTGCAACCGGTATAAATCCCATCGCCAAAGGGATGGCCTTTGGGGCGCAGCAACTGCTGGCATATGATTTCAGCAGCGATGAATCAAAAATGGCTTCAGCCTCGCCCAATCTGCTTATCTCCAACCATTCTTATGGGTTTTTATCGGGCTCGGGCTGGACTTTTGATGGAACAAACTATGACTGGTACGGGGATACAACTATCAGCAAAGCGCAGGCTTTTGGATTTGGCTATTATAACTCAGATGCGCAGATTTATGACTCGATTGCATACCATGCGCCAAATTATTTGATCTGTGTGGCCGCCGGAAATGCCAGGGGTTATGGCGCTCCACCTTTAGACAGCCCGTATTTTTACAACGGCGTTACAAAACTAAAATTCACTGCCTCTACCAAACTCAACCCAAACAACCCAAATTTTACTAGCGTAAGCAACGCCGCTGATTCAAAAAACACGCTGGTGGTTGGCGCTGTAAACGGGATACCTGCAGGATATTTTGCCCCAAGTGATGTTTCCATTGCAGACTTTAGTTCCCTCGGTCCCACCAATGATGGGAGGATCAAGCCTGACATTGTAGCCGATGGGGTCAACGTAACTTCTACATGGAACAGCTCCAATACCTCTTATCAGACGGAAAGCGGCACATCGATGGCAACCCCAAATACAACGGGTTCTCTTTATTTGCTACAGGAATATTATAACAAATTGCATCCTACCGCATTCATGCGCGCAGCTACCCTGAAGGGACTCGCGATTCATTCGGCGGATGAAGCTGGCCCTGGGCCAGGACCAGATTACACCTATGGATGGGGGCTTCTTAATGTGCTAAAAGGTGCAAATGTGATCACCTCTTCTTATAACCAAGTTTCTGATACGATCATTGAAGGCACGCTCTCAAATGGCGGAACCTATACTTTTAATTTTATTGCCTCTGGCAAGGGCCCGCTAGTTGCCACGCTCTCCTGGACGGACCCGGCCGCAACACCAGTTCCTGTAGCCCAATCCTTAAACAACCCGACACCCATGTTGGTCAATGATCTTGATATGAGGATAAAAGACAGCACGCAAGTTTTTATGCCCTGGATACTGGATCCTGCTAATCCCGCAAATGCGGCAACCAAAGGAGATAATTTTCGCGACAATGTCGAAAAAATAAATATTGACAGCCTTGTGCCAGGCCAGGCGTATTCGGTCACCATCTCCCATAAAGGAACATTGGCAAGAGGGTCACAGGCATTTTCCCTGCTCGTGAGCGGCATTGGCGGACGAACCTATTGCACGTCGGCACCCACAAGCAATGCTGGTACTCGGATCGACAGCGTAAACATAAGTAATGTAAATATTGCAAACCCTGCGGGTTGCACAACTTATACAAACAACACAAACTATATTATTCAAGTTCAGTCAAAGCAAAAATTGCCAGTGCGTGTTACCCTCAGCAGTTGCGACGGGTCAATGGCAGCAAAAGTTGTAAAGATTTTTATTGATTACAATAATGATGGCGTTTTTGATACTACCTCTGAATTGGCTGCGCAAAGTGGAGTTATTAATGGAAACGGCATTTTCACAGATACGATTGATTTGCCCTCGCTTGCACAAGGCAAAAGCACACTTTTGCGCATTGTTGCTGAGGAAACAACCAACCCCTCTGACGTACAACCATGCGGAAGCTATGGCAATGGAGAAACGCAGGATTATACGGTGCAGGTGGTAACACCCTCCATTGATTTGGCACTCTCTCAAATAATTGCACCAACATCAGGGTTGTGCAGTGATAATGAAGAGCTCGTCGTGGTGAGCATCAGAAATAATGGCATTGATACCATGTCCAATGTTCCAGTAACTGCAGTTATCACCAATGGAGCCAGCCAGGTTGCGACCCTCAAGGAAACGTACCCTGGAAAAATACCCCCAGGCTTTTTAGTTACCTACGCCTTCCAAAATACTTTTGTTGCGGACCCGGGCATAACCTATACTATCAAAGCCTTTGTTACCTCACCAAATGACCAGAAGAATCTAAATGACACGCTCAGCAGTTCTGTAGCCATTGCTGCGAAGCCCGTGACCCCTTCAGGCACTGCAAATGTGCGGGGAGATACACTTATTTTGAAAGTGAACAGCCCGGACCCCGGAACCAATTATTTTTGGTATACCAGCCCGACGGGAGACTCAGCCATGGCGGCTTCTGCTGACACCTCTTTTTTAATAACTCCTCCTGCTCCAAATACTAATTTATATCTTGGAAGCGGGGCTGCAGGAAATATAGGTGTCAAGTCAAAAAATAATTATCAAAGCGGAAGCGGAGGCGGATATCAAACACCAGGAGGGAACTTTTTACTCTACACTGCAGAGGTGCCGGTTATTTTAAAAAGCGCAAGATTATTTATCGGAAACCCGGGTAAAGTGGAGATATTGGTCATAGATACTTTTAATACCCAATCTAACGGGTCCTATTACTATAACGTATTGTACGATCAGGTAATTGATGTGTATCAGACAAGTCCAACGCCTAAAATTGGGTCAGTGGCGGGGAATAATCCCGCAGACACAGGCGCCATATTTTATATTAATATTCCTTTGCCTGCAGGTAAGCATGTGATTTGGGACAGTACCATTAATGCAGCAGTAGACAAAAGCGCTATCGCTACTGCCTCTATTTTCCGCAACAACAATATTACGGGGAACCCCTATCCATTTACCATACCGAATGTGATTTCCATCACGGGCAACAGCGCATCATCGCCCACAAATCCAACCCAATTCCAAAATTATTATTACTATTTATACAATATGAAGATACAAACCACCGATTGCATCAGCTCACGGACTCCTGTTACCATTTCAGGGATTAATAACACGCCTGGGTTAAATGCTTGGCCAAACCCAAACACAACCGGGCAATTCAACGTTAGCTTCAACACAGGCATTACATCCAATTTCCAGATTGAATTGTATGATTTGCTTGGGAGAAGATGTTATTCGCAAAATTATTTTTCGTCCGGTTATTTCAGCACACAGGTCAATGTGGCTAACCTTATAACGGGCATGTATATACTATCAGTAAGGCAGGGCAATAAATCCTATAAAATGAAAGTGCTGATTGTACGATGAAGGAGCGTATAAAAATAACAACAGCTTTTGCGCAAAAAAAATGGGTCGGGTTTTGTTTAGAAAAAATTGCACAAGGCCAGTGGGAGAGAATTCAAATGGAGGCAACGCTGAATAATTAATAGATTTTTTTTTCAATAAAATCATTTATATTAGCCTCTTCGATTGCTTGCCATGACTGGCAAACTTTGGGAGCAGATCGTTTAGGTCTGCTCTTTTTTATTATTTTGTTCCCCGCATTTTATCAAATATTGAATTGAAAATTTGTACCGCATGCTGCAGCCATGGCAAACCGGGAAAATCATAAAAATTGAAAACGAAACCAATACTGTCAGGCGTTTCTGGATTCAGATACCGGCCTTAGGATCATTCGATTTCAAACCCGGCCAGTTTGTAACCCTTGATCTTCCTATACATGAAAAACCAAACAAACGCTGGAGGAGCTATTCCATAGCTTCCTGGCCCGATGGAACAAATGTGTTTGAACTGGTGATCGTTGTGCTAGAAGGTGGAGCAGGCACCCATTACCTTTTTAATGAAGTAAATGTTGGAAGCGATCTTACACTCAGAGGACCGCAAGGCGTTTTTGTTTTGCCCGAAAAAATTGAAAGAGATCTTTTTTTTATTTGTACAGGCACCGGGATTGCACCATTCCGGTCCATGGCACATCACATCTTCAATCACTCCATCCAGCACGAGGAAATATACCTAATATTTGGATGCAGGAAATTCGGTGACGCGCTCTATAGAAATGAACTGGAAGAACTGCAAAAGAAATTACAAGGTTTCCATTATATGCCTGTTTTTTCAAGAGAGCAACCCGCTGACACATCCAAGCAAATAAGAACAGGTTATGTCCACGGCGTGTATGAGGAAATCTGCCGGAATAATATTAAAATCAGCGTGGCAGAGGAAACCGCCATGCTAAAACCAGCTTCTTTTTTTCTGTGTGGATGGAAAAATATGATTGACGAGGCAAAGCAAAGGATACATGTGCTAGGCTACGACCGCAAATCGATACATCAGGAGTTATATGGATAACACAACTTATTTAATAGCCTTTGAATCGTTGTGTAGTAATTGATTGTACATGAACTGGTAGGTTTCGCTCCTCGAAGGGAAATCTTTTGCTTCTGATTTTTTTGCTTTCTTACCACTAAACAGATACACAGCAAAAAGTAACAAAATTGCAGCGCCGATTACGGCAAATATATTCAAATGAAATCCCTGAAGAAGGCTTACTACAGTTTGCATGGTGGTTTTTTAAAAGGATTTGGATTACTGTATAACGTTTAAAAATAGAATATATTCTTTCCCGGCACAAAGTGTTTTTACTGAATCATCACTAGTAAATACCCCAACTCCTCAAAAAGAAATAACACTACCCTATGCATAGAACACAGTGTTGAAGCAAATACATGGCTGACCTGAAAAACAAAAAAGGAACACAACCAACCAATCAGGGAGAATATTGACAGGTATTTGTAAAGCAACCCCAAGGGGGACGATAAAAAAAAGGATTAAGAGCCGGTATTGCTTCTTGGTTCTTTTGTCAGCAGGTTATCATAAATCAATTGATAGCCTTCCTTGCGCGTCGGGGTGAGATCTTTTGTAAGCAACTTTTTTCTGAGCCCGCCATCCGGTAGTTTTTCATTATTCTCCGCATGCCCTGGACTTCTCATGAGTATAACAGGATCTTTGATACCGCGCAGCTTTAGTTCCAAAGTCATGTATTCTTTTTGCAATTCAAGAATTTCTGCATGGCTACTGATCATTTCATTTTCTGCTTTAACGAGTTTCATGCGGTTTTTTGCTAACTGGCGGCTTCTGAAACTGAAACCCGCAAACCCGGACACTGCAATGATTCCTAGAAGAATAATGACATTGACGGAGAATTCAAATGTAAGCATTGTAATTTAATTGAGGTTAGTAAGTAAACACAAACGGACTAATAACAAACGCCTGGCGCCTACAATTTCTTGTAGATCAACATCCGGAATCTAAGGTAGAAGTTTGATTAAATCCTTAAGAAATTTGTTTATCCACAATGTTCTTAATTGTGTGCATTGCGATGCGCTCCTGCTGCATGCTGTCGCGTTGGCGGATGGTCACCGTGCCGTCTTCTTTTGTTTGATGATCGATAGTAATGCAAAACGGAGTTCCGATCGCATCCATGCGTCGATAGCGTTTTCCTATCGCATCTTTTTCTTCATAAAAACAACGGAATGCATTTTGGCAGTCATTCATTATCGCTTTTGCGATTTCAGGCAGGCCATCTTTTTTTACTAATGGGAAGATGGCTAATTTGATAGGAGCCAGAAATGGCGGAAGTTTGAGCACCACGCGGCTATCTTGTTTATCTGCTGTACTTAGGTCCTGTTCAGTATAGGAGTTGCTGACGATAAGCAAAAACATTCTGTCAAGCCCAATGGAAGTTTCCACTACATAAGGAATATAATTGCCGATCGGTTTTCCATTCTCATCCAGGTCATTATCGAAATACTGCATTTTCTTCTTGCTGTATTCTTGATGATTGCGCAAATCAAAATCGGTTCGCGAATGTATGCCTTCTACTTCTTTAAAGCCAATCGGAAAATCGTATTCAATATCGCAAGCTGCATCCGCATAGTGCGCAAGTTTCACATGATCATGAAAACGGTATTTTTCTTTTTCAATGCCAAGGCCCAAATGCCATTTCATCCTTTCCTCCTTCCAGAACTCATACCATTTTTTTTGCGAGCCGGGTCGGATGAAGAATTGCATCTCCATTTGTTCGAACTCGCGCATGCGAAAAATGAATTGCCTGGCTACGATTTCATTGCGGAATGCCTTTCCAATTTGTGCTATGCCGAACGGTATTTTCATCCTTCCCGTTTTCTGCACGTTCAGAAAATTTACAAAAATGCCTTGGGCAGTTTCGGGTCTTAGATAAATTTTATTAATTTCTTCGTCGGCTGATGCAGTGGATCCAAATTCAGTCGAAAACATCAGGTTAAACTGACGCACCTCGGTCCAGTTACTAGTTTGGCTTACAGCGCACGGTATTTTATTTTCCTCTATCAAATATTTTAATCCATCAAAATCGCCAGCGGCAAGGAGCCTGTCCATCTCAGCTAAAATCCCCGCGGCCTTTGCGTGTTCCCCTTTTGCTTCTAATGCGTCTGCGAAACCTTCTATCAGATGATCCACACGATATCTTTTTTTGCTGTCCTTGTTATCAATCATTGGATCACTGAAATTGTCAATATGGCCGCTGGCTTTCCATGTGGTCGGGTGCATAAAGATGGCCGCGTCAATACCCACAATATTCTCATGCAATTGTGTCATACTTTTCCACCAATAGTCTTTAATATTCTTTTTTAATTCGCTGCCATACTGGCCATAATCATACACAGCGCTTAATCCATCATAAATTTCGCTGGAGGGGAAAACAAAACCGTACTCTTTGCAATGAGAAATAATCGCCTGGAATCTTTTTGTGTCGCTAGCCATAGTGGGCGCAAAGGTAAAATATAATTGTTTTAAAAGATCGTATTCACAGCCATGCAGAAGTCAAAAAAACACAAGTCATTGCCTGGATACCAAACATCAATTACATTTGTCTTATCATCAACGATATGCCCGAAACCATTGAATTCAAAAAAAAGAAAACGTCTCCACTCGAAAAATTTGGGATCTACTATCTCGGTATTTTTGGAAAGCGGGAACTTACTCATCATGTTTTTGATTTTACCGATGGGCAGTTGAATAAAAAAATCAGTCGCATTTCAAGAACCGGAGTTTTCCTTTCAGCCCTTACCGGTTTGATTTGCGTTTGGCCAACAGTGTATATAGATTTATTAAAACGCAGCGAGCCCTGGCAGATACATTATATGTGGACAGGGGGCGTTACAATAATATCTGTTGCAATTGAATTCTACATCCTGTTCCTTGTTGCACTCAAAGCGGTGCATAAAGTGAGCGAACTGATCAATATCCACTCTCATAAAAAAGATTTTTTAGTAGCCGGGCCCTTCAACATCACCAGTATTCTTGCCAGAACCGCCCTGGAATTGCCGGATCCTGAAATGGAAATTTTGGGTATCGATCCGTTTGAGCAGATTTCAAAAAGGAATCTTTTCATCTTGGGGTTATTATATAAGCTAAAAATCATTTTGACAAATTTTGTTTCAAAATTTTTATTGCGCACTGGATTTGGGAACGCAATAGCAGGCATCTCCATCAATTATATCGCTCTTCCGGTAGAATGTTTTTGGAATGGACTGGTAATACACCGTGTGGTAGAGGAAGCAAGACTCCGTTTGTTTGGCTTTGCCCTCAGCAATCATATTGCAGATCATCTGCTACATGATCATTTGCTGGACCAGTTATCCAGTGCAGCTAAAATTGGGTGTCTGCGTGCGGTTGGCAATGCGGTGGTGATGGCAAAAAATTATCACCCAAATATGATCATATTGTTGCTCAGGTTCCAGCATTTGCTTCATATTGATAAAGACAACCGCTATGATAACTGGGATCTTTTTTTAGCCAGCCTTCATCAGGTGACCGAAAAAGAAAGAAATTTTTTGCTTGATCTTTTCACAATTGCAGTCGCATTTGATGGGAAAATATCAAAGCTTGAAATGGAGAAGACTAAGGAGGCTTATGGAAAGGATTATGATTTATACGAACCCAGATTGCTGCAGCTAACCAAACACCTAAAAGCAGGAAGATTGCATGCGGCAGCAGATCTTTGCAAGCTTGATTTTACAGCAGGATAGATTAAGGGTAGGGACTCCAAGATGGAGAAAAACAACTTAAGTGAAAGTAACGATTTTAGTCGGTGAGTCGTCAAGCAGCTGGCGAAAATCCATAGAACATTGATTTATTGAGGAGTGTCAGTATCTATAAAAATAGCAATGCACCACAGGGCAGCAAGAAATAATTTCTTGCTGATTAACTCACCTATTCACTAAGATCAATGCGTGTTTTTTCTTCAGGCTGTCGCTGCAAAGATTTTTTTGATTCCACTTCTATTTGCTGAATCCATACTGCATAATCGTTAGGATAAATTTGCGATCCTGTGTGCACTGCATATACTCTTGTAAACTCGGCGCCGAAATAAAGTATCATGGCCGAATAATAAACCCATAATAAAATCACGATGACCGAGCCCGCCGCGCCGTATGCAGTGCTTAGCCTGCTGTGGCCAAGATAATAGCCAATCAAAAATTTCCCGATTAGAAACAACAACGCAGTAGTAAATGCGCCTGCGCGGACATGCCTCCACCTGATCTTTGCATCGGGCAGAAATTTAAAAATGATGGCAAATAAAAACGAAGTGATGAGAAATGTGAGAACCAGGTTTAAACTGTATGCAGTATATAGCGTTGCGTGCGGGAAAATTTGGGTGAGCTTATGAATGAGCGCATCCATGATGCCATTGATAAGCAATGAGACAAGGAGCAAAAAACCCAGGCATACTACCATGGAAAAAGAAATCAATCTATTTATAAGGATTTTGAGCCAGCCTTTTTTTGGTTTTGCTTTTAATCGCCAGATAGAATTTATTGAATCTTGTATCTCGCCAAACACACTGGTAGCACCTATTATAAGTGTAACCAAGCCAACGATAGTTGCAAAGCCTGCCTGATTGGTCAAAGCGGCTGAGCGAATGATCTGCTGGATCTGCAATGCCGCGTCCTCGCCAACAAAACTTGCAATCTGCCCGTATATAGTCCCTTCAATTGCTTCACGGCCATAAAAAATATCGCTGACAGCAATGATGATTATGAGCATCGCCGGTAACGAAAAAATTGTATAGTATGCAAGTGCCGCGCTTAATTTCAGCACTTTGTCATTTACAAAGTCAATGGATGATTGCTTTAAAATTGTCCATATGGATTTCAGTGATAAAGCCATAATCCTTTACTTAAGCTTTTCATTTTGTGTATGCCTTTCTGCATCACGAATATTTTTCTTTTCAAAATTTCTATGCAGGGCTTCCGTCAAATCAATTCCTGTTTGGTTGGCGATGCACAGTACCACCCACAAAACATCCGCAAGTTCATCGTCCAGCTTACTGGATTTCTCCGGTTCTTTAAACGACTGGTCGCCAAACATCCGGCTCATTAGGCGGGCTACTTCGCCGACTTCTTCGGTTAAGATGGCCATGTTGGTCAATTCACTGAAATACCTGACACCAATGGTTTGGACCCATTGATTTATCTTTTCCTGCGCTTCCCTGATTGAAATTTCTGCCGTGGGCATTTTGAAAGTTTTACTGCTCAGATAAAAATATCCCCTTCAAGATAAGTTCTTGCGATCCCGCTTATTAAGACCCTACCCGCTTTAACCTCACACGTTAAGTATCCCCTTCGTTTGGACAACTGGATTGCGGATAGCTTGTCTTTACCCAATTTCTCAGCCCAATAAGGAGCCAGGACGGTGTGCGCAGAACCGGTAACAGGGTCTTCGTCTATGCCTGACTGTGGGAAAAAGCAGCGAGACACAAAATCTGCCTCATCTCCTTTGGCTGTAACGATTATGCCCCTTGCTTTCAATTGAGATAAAATTTGGAAATCAGGAGAAAGATTTTGGATAGCTGATTGATTTTCCAGCACCACCATATAATCGGTTGATCCCTTGTAAACGGCTGTTGGTTTTGTTTTCAAACCTTCCCGGAAAGCAGGAAGTTCTGCTGCTACAATTGCCTTATCCGCTGGGAAATCCAAAGTGAGGTTCCCATCATTTCCTTTTGAAACAAAAAGAGGACCGCTCTTGGACTGAAAAGTGATTTTCTCTTTTTTATTCCTGAGATGCTCATAATAAACATGCGCCGATGCCAGCGTTGCGTGGCCGCACAGAGCGACCTCCACTGCAGGCGTAAACCAACGGATGGAATAATCGTCTTTCTCGGGTGCGACAAAAGCCGTTTCTGCCAGATTGTGCTGTGATGCGATATGCTGCATCAAATCATCCGTTAGCCATTCGCGTAAATAAACTACAGCAGCAGGATTACCTCCAAAGGTGGTCTGGGCAAATGCGTTGACTACATAGACCTTTAGCTTCATAATTATTCTTTAATTTTTGTGTCCATAATAATCGTTACAGGGCCATCATTCACCAAATCAACTTGCATATCTGCGCCAAATTCGCCTGTGAAAATTTTTTTGCCTAGCTCATTTTCTAACTGTCCAATCATTTTCTCATACAAGGGGATGGCAAACTCCGGTTTGCTTGCACGAAGGTAAGAAGGGCGGTTCCCTTTTTTTGTAGAAGCATGGAGCGTGAACTGGCTCACCAGCAAAATATCTCCTTGGATATCCTTCAGGGAGATATTCATGACCCCTTTTTCATCAGCAAAAATGCGCAGGTTTATAATTTTTGCACTTAGCCAGACCACGTCTTCCATCGAATCTTCATTTTCTATGCCTATAAGCACCAGCAGGCCCGTATTGATCTCAGATTTAATTTCCCCGGCAATTCGAACGCGGGCAGCACTTACACGTTGAATGACTGCACGCATTTATTAATGTTTTTAAATATGTAATTTTAAAGTATGAAGGTAGATGTTTCAAAAGAAATTTTTTTTAAAACTGCGCGCAGCGGCGGTAAAGGCGGACAGAATGTGAACAAAGTGGAAACGATGGTAGAGGGCTATTTCGACATCAGCAATTCTTTATTGATTGACGAAAAACAAAAACAGATACTCAAAGAGAAACTTGCCAATAGAATTAATTCTGAAGGGATCCTGCAGGTGAAATCTCAGGTACACCGCTCGCAGTTGGCAAATAAGGAAGAAGTCATCAGCAAGATGAATGGCCTGATTGCAAAAGCGATGATAAAACAGAAGAAACGAATTGCCACCAAGCCATCAAAGAAGTCAAAAGAAAAAAGGATTGAATCGAAAAAGAAACAAAGCGAAATCAAAACAGCAAGAAAAAAAATACGTCACGCAGAATAGAATTGGGATAGGCTGTCTACCCCATTTTTCGGAGAAATCCTTTAGGAAAGTATGTGAATTCATTTTTCTTCCTAGCACCTTTAACCACGATTAAAACAAACAAGGTGCATCCTGACTCTCTCTCTTCGTCTTATTCAATAAAATAATCCGCCAGAAGAATTCACCTGCTGACGGATTATATTTTTATTAAGCTTCCTGTTTAAGGTTATTTTTCCCCGATAATTTCGAAGACTTTTTTTTCCCGTTGCTCTTGGTAATGCTGGCGCTCTCATCAACTGATGGAGCTATCAATTTGCTTTGTTCAAATCGCTCCTCATTTATTTTTGCCCCAATTTTTTGTAATTCGTGCAGGCCTATCAAAGCCATTTTCCGAGCGTTTTCTGCTTCATTTGCATATTTAGGGCCCCACGGATCTACCGGGATAGGGCCATTCGGGCCTAATACCCACAGCGGGCCATCGGCGAGACTTCCGATCAGTTGATTCCATATCTCATATTGCTCAAAAACCTTGATATATGGATGTTTCCATATTATGTCCCAAATATGAAGGTAACGGCAGTAGGAGCTTATTCCATTTGCGATTACCGTGATTTCATATGAGCCTAATGGCACGGCAAACGGAATGTAAAAATTAGTGGAATGGATGGTGGTACCCGTGTTCACGCCCATTGTGCTATGATCAAATGTTCTGCAGAAATAAACTTTGCCGCTATAGGCATTTCTTAGTCTCACGATCGGATAATTAGTAGCCGAAGAAACGTCATCACCATAAGATACTGCCTGAGACAATCCATTTATTTGCCTGCCGTGTAGGGTAAAGGAATGTCCATGTCTGACAAAAGTGGGTACACTTGTGATGGCTGGTCTCCATGCATCATCTGGATAGCCATCAGGCGTGTAACAGTAGATTGCTTGAGAGCCGCTAGCAAACAATACCTGTCCTGAAGGCGTGAGCATCATTCTGCCTGCATAGGGAACAGTCGCAGAATTAGCCGGATCGAGAACCCGATAAATAGATGCCCCATCGAACTCATAAAAATAGGTGGGTGCCAGGTAATCGCCGGATACTCCATCGACAGGCCCTCCTGAAAACAACACCTTGCCATTAGTTAATAGGCAAGCCGGAGCATCCTTTGCACCGATAGTTTGGCCTGCTACTTTAGGGATATCGGGGCCGGCAGTCCAAGAGCCTGCCGCATTTGCAACTGGAGGGGGCGTATAAATGGCCGTCTTGCCGGTAGCCCCGACATAAAAAGCCCTGCCATCGGGCAGCAAGCATGCAGGGCCAATTTCAATAGAGGAAGCTTCTACTAAATCAACAGGGATTGTTCCTGCAGAAACCCAGCTATTGGCAGCCATGACGTACTTTTCCGAGTTCGGGTGGTTCACGCATTGGGCCGTAAGCACCGTTTCATCTGCCAGCAAGGTCCATGTCTCTTCC
>DATMMJ010000195.1:0-2313 GCA_035569795.1 Puia sp.
CCTGATCTTGATCATAGGCATTTTTTAAACTTGCCAGAGAATCTTTATATTTTGATTGCTCAAGCAATACGAGTTGCGACTGGTTGAAGAAAACCGGCTCTTTCGTGTATTGATAAAATGCGAACACCAGCACGCCAACCAGTAGTATCAGAAATTGCATCGGCACTTTCACCAGTCCATTCATCAGTAGCCCCAGTTTGCTTTCGCTTTCAGATTTTGCAGTAAGATATCTTCCAACTTGGGACTGATCTGTACCAAAGTATGATAATGCAAGAAAAAAACCTCCTATCACGCCACTCATCAAATTGTACCGGTCGCTCCAGTTAAATCCCTTGTTTGTGAACCCCGTTGTGATAACATTTAATTTACCAGCTTTGCCTCCTACATGCAGGGCGTCAAAAAAGCCAACATGGGCAGGAAGCAGATGAACAACCATATAGCCAGCGATCATCATTCCTACAAAAATGATGATGAACTGCAGTTGCTGTGTATAGGCGACAGCCTTGGCTCCGCCTGTCACCGTGTAAACTATCAGCAAACCACCCATGAAAATATTCGTCCAGAAAATGTCCCAGCCAAGAAGAGAAGATAGGATGATGGCCGGCGCGGAAATACTGATGCCTGTTGAAAGTCCACGCTGGACCAAAAATAAAAATGAAGTAAGGGTGCGAGTTTTCAGGTCAAACCGCTGTTCCAAAAATTCATAGGCTGTATAAATTTTCAACCTTCTGAACACAGGAACGAATGTGATGCACAGCACTACCATGGCAAGGGGCAATCCAAAATAATATTGTACAAAACGCATCCCATCAGTGTAAGCCTGGCCCGGTGCTGACAGAAAAGTAACTGCGCTTGCCTGGGTGCCCATAATGCTGAGCAGTACTATAAACCATGGCATCGACCTGTCTGAAAGAAAATAGCCGTCCAGGTTTTTGCTGGTGCGGCTTTTATACATGCCATAAGCAATGATACCGACAAGCGTCGCGATGAGCACTATCCAATCCGGGCTGCTCATGAAAAATGTTTGGTAAAAAAGTAAAAGGATATGATCAAGAGCACTAAAAAAATGATCACCAGCAGATACCAGTAATTCCAGCTTTTGAACAATGGAGAATTTTCGTTATGCAAGTCGTTCATCGTATACAGTTGACCGTTGGATAATAAAGAGTTTCGAGGTTTGTAGATTTCAGGATTCAGCCCCTCTAGCTCGATTCTAAAATCAAATTCTTGGTTTTTTTTTAATCAGCTCTTCACTTCAAAATGCCTGGGTTGCAAACTTCCACAGGGCTGTTGTTTTATCTTTTCTACTCACCAAGGGTGAGTCTGATTTTCAAAACCCGGCGCCGCTTCTTAATGCTCTTTTTTTTTATTTCTACCCGCCAAGAGTGAAGCGGCAAAAAGACCAATCCCAAGTCCAACGATAAGCCCCAAGGTTGTTCTTTTGATAAATTCCCCGATTACCAGTCCAATAACAATAGCAATGACTACAGCAATCTCCCTTCTATTTTTCATCTAAAGGTTGGTCTTTGAGTGAATAAATTCCAATAATTCTAAAACCCTTTTTTCTTGTTTAGTGCAATAATATTTGCCATCAGCCGGTAAGCTCCAGGCACGCCGGCTGGCAACTCCCTGAAAAAAACCAGTCCGGTGTACACAAATTTACCTTTGCCATAATCTCCAATGATCAGGCTGTTTTGTTGTTCCGGTTCGCCGGCGTCATGCATGGACAAAACAGTTTCATATTTTGCATCTGGGGAGCCTGCAAAATAAATTCCGCGCTCCTGCACCCATCCCTGAAAATCTTTGTCACTGATTTTATTCGGATAATTCAATAGAGCATGATCCGGCTTCAAAAATTTCACTTCAGCATTTTCGTCAGTCACTCTTACATTTGCAATGGTAAAGGGATACGGACCGATTTTTATTTTGCCAGATGCATTTGAATTGTTGCGGTTATACTGTACAATCAGGTTGCCGCCTTCTTTAATATACTCCATCAGCATTTCATATTTTTCCGAAAGCCAGGGATGTACGTCATAGGCACGAACGCCTGTCAGGATTGCATCATATTGTTGCAGGTAAGCAGGTACAATATCTTTTTCTTTCAGCAACACCACCTCATAGCCCATCTGCTGCAAGGCAGACGGCACCTTGTCTCCAGCCCCTTCAATATAGCCGATTCGCTTGCCTGATATTTTTACGTCTGCAACAACCATGTTGATTTTCGTGTTGAGGAAATAATCAATGCGAGGGATGTGCTCATACGCTATTGTCCTTAATTCCTTTGCGTTTTCGACCTTTCCATCCTCTGAG
>DATMMJ010000196.1:0-4047 GCA_035569795.1 Puia sp.
CTTTGCCGTTCACTAAAATCTCATCAGCAATTTTTTTTATAAACACAGAATCCTCTTTTTGGCCATATAATACCGAAGAAAATAAAACAACCAAGCTGGTAAACAAGAAGCGATGCATGTCTGTTAGTTTTAGTATTGCAAAATAAGCAAAGTGCAAGTTAATTCATTATGAATGGGAAACAGATTATTAAGAATCTGTTTACCTTCGGAGGTAATTAGTAGTAGGTAATAAGTCGGAAGCTTCAACAGTTTAGAATTGCTGCCATTGCTTTCCCTTATCGATTGCCACTGACCATTTACTACTTTTCAGGAAACTTTTCACTTTGCACTAAAACAAAAATATGCGGATAGGGATTGTTTGTTACCCCACATTTGGGGGAAGTGGTGTGCTTGCCACGGAGCTTGGAAAAGCGCTAGCGGATAAAGGCCACCTGGTGCATTTCATTACGTATCAGCAACCGGTTAGGCTGAATGAATTCAATGCTAATATTTTTTATCATGAAGTCCGGGTCTCTAACTATCCTTTGTTCGATTACCCGCCCTATGAAACTGCATTGTCAAGCACCATGGTAGATGTGATTGCAAATAACAATGTAGACCTTTTGCATGTGCATTATGCCATACCGCACGCATCTGCAGCGTATCTCGCGAAAAAAATACTGGAAGAGAAAGGCAAAAAAATACCTGTTATAACCACGTTGCACGGAACGGACATTACCCTTGTCGGAAGAGATAAAACTTTTGCCCCGGTCGTTGCTTTTTCCATTAACCAAAGTGACGCGATCACAGCCGTGTCTCAGGATCTCCGGGATGAAACCTATAAGATATTCGACATAAAAAAGGAAATTGAAGTGATCCACAATTTTGTGGATGTCAGTCGCTTTCATAAAAAACCGTTTGACGCTTTCAGGAAAGTGATCGCGCCCAATGGGGAAAAGATTTTAGTACATGCATCCAATTTCCGGAAAATAAAAAGGGTGCAGGATGTGGTACGGATTTTCGCAGAAGTCAATCAAATAATTCCAGGCAAGCTGTTATTTGTGGGCGATGGACCCGAACGGCCCGGGGCCGAAGACTTATGCCGCGAACTAAATCTGTGTGATGAGATCCGTTTTGTGGGCAAGCAGGAACAGATGGAAGAAATTCTGGCTGTCGCTGATCTGTTCTTGCTTACTTCAGACTATGAAAGCTTCGGCCTGGCCGCATTGGAAGCAATGGCTGCGGGTGTGCCCGTGATCTCCACAAATGTGGGCGGTCTGCCTGAGATCAACTTGAGTGGCGTAACCGGCTTTTTAAGCGAAGTCGGAGATATAAAAGCAATGAGCGCACATGCCATTGAGATACTGCAAGATGAGAATGTACTGAAAAAATTTAAAATGAACGCGGCTGCTCAAGCAAAAAAATTCGACATACACAATATAGTTCCCAAATACGAAGCGCTTTATGACCGGTTTTTATAGGCGCTAACGGCAATCTATCAGAAAACGCCCAATCATTACCCGTTACAAACGGCGCAGATACAACTTGTGTCCTGCCAGGACAAATCAACCACCAATTTATTTTCAAATTCTCCGTTGTCGCAACAATTTTTTTAACTGGGTACGGGTGAGATAAAAGAAGATACAAGAACCTGATATTTCTAAGGTATTTGTGGGCTTTTGACATTTGTAGAATATTTCTTCGCGTTATAATGAAGTACCTAAAAAAAATGACCAGCATAAACAAGATGCTGAGGATAAAAAATCCCAGGCATAGAGATTTCCCTGTTTTGCATAGAGCAAAGTTTTTTTCGCGTAATTTATTTCACCTGTGTTTGGAGTTTGTTGAAGTTTGATCTGCATTCATGAATGGGTATCAATTTCCACACACTTCAAAAATCAAATAAAATGATCTCCACTAAAAACATCTTTGAACATGCGCTGAGCATCAAAAATCTCGTTGATAAAGTAAAACAGTCAAAAAGCGGAATAATAACTTTTATGACAACAGGTTCTTGTCTTGACACAGGACCCACCTTGTTTGTTTCAAATCAAAATTTCCCCTTTACTCATGCTGCCACAAATAAATGACAAAGAGAAAACTTCAATAGGAGCCTATATTGGCTCCTATTTTTATTACGTAGAAGCAAACATCTTTTTATAAAATATTCAGCCAATGTAACTAATATGGATACAGATAATTATATCACCCAGAGAAATAGCATTGTAAAAGCGTATTCTCATAAACTGAAAATTTGGGAAGATGATTTTGTAGCGGGCAAGTTCAATCTGGTAAGCGCCGGGTTGCATAATTACCTCCCTCAAATTGGGTACCATGAGCACGAGGGGATTTTTAAAGGTATCCTGCTACATCAGCGGTTAAGCCATTTGGAGCAAATGCACACAGAAGCGTTGAAATATGTAACATGCGAAAATATGCATGATGAGATATGGGACCTTTTAAAAAAAGGAGGCGCTATACTATGCACTTTCCATACCGGCTCTTACAGGATAATTAATCAGGTTCTTATAAAACATAAAGTACCATTTACGCTGGTTATTGCCAAAAGCATCCTGGATTCGCAGGGCGATCAATTCAACCGTTTACACCAGCGTTTTTCTGGTGATCAGGATGGAGGTTCATTTGGTATAATTGATGCCGAATCTCCCAGCTCGGGGTTGCAAATGCTTCGTGAAATAAAAAGAGGCAGGAACCTGGTCTTGTATATTGATGGCAATACAGGAGCAGGCAGTAACGACAAGGAGAAAAACAATCTTTGTGATATTAAGTTTTTGGGTCAGCGGATTTTTGCTCGCAAAGGAATTGCATTTTTAGCACATGTCCTAGGAGCCCCTATCTTAACTGTTGCCAGTTACAGAAAATCAATTGATGACATCAGGCTTCGTTTTTTGGATCCCATCTATCCTGAGATAGACGCGGAACGGGAAACATTTTCTCAAGATACCACCCAGAAAATATATGATTTTGCAGGCGAGATTATCACAACATATCCTGAGCAATGGGAAGGATGGATGTATCTGCATAAAGTTGCTCATATTGTCAATTCCGCAGACACATTTTATAAAAAGATGGGTGAAACTGCACTAAACGTTCAGACCATTCTGAGGTTGAATTTAGCTGAGTTTGGAGTTTTAAAACTCTTGGACGACTTTTATTTATTCAGGAAAAGCGGGTACCAGTCTTTCCATATTGACAAGGATCTCTATGGCTTTTTGTATGGCTCTATCGCAGAGCCGGTAATGAAACGGGAAATGGACGAGGCTACATTTTCCCAGCTGATCGAAAACAATGTGCTTGTCCCTGCTTAAAATGTATTTAATCTTTTAAGATCATCCAGAATAACAATTTACCGGCTTCGTCAGTTGCACATCCTTTATGCGATCGAAATGAAAAAAGTATTAACTAATTGGCGAGATTTGTCTAATCATTTCTTACCTGATCTCATCATCGTATGAATATACTCGAAAAGAATAGAAAGAAAATTACTACCATAGTACTACATGCATGTGTATGGATTGCTTATGCCAGTTTCATATACATGATAAATCTTTTAACAAAACCCACTACCAGCGTTTTACAAGCTCTTTTTTTTATATTGCCATTTTGCTTAACTTTTTATCTCAGTGTTTTTTGTCTGGGTTTATATAAAAAGAAAGGTTTTATATGGGGAGTACTTTCTTTTTTTATTGTCTTTGCCGTAGTGGCAACCATAGGTTACATATACATGTATTTAATATTGCCTCTTGCCGGCGTAAAACTTTTTTCAACTAAGAATTTCAATATTTTCCTTCAAAATGCGGTGCTTGGTTACGTACAGCATTTCGCATATGCCGCTTTATATTTTTATGCGAAAGAAACTACTCAAAAGGAAAGACAATTGAGAGTCCTCCAGGAAGAAAAATTAAAAATCGAACAGCAGAAAATCCAGAAAGAATTGGAAAATGCGCTGTTGAAGCAAGGGGAGCTAAATGCCCAAAAAGACAAGCTTCAGCTTGAATATGCCTTTTTGCGTGCGCAGATCAACCCGCATTTCTTGCACAACACACT